>CAYWBS010000178.1:0-6505 GCA_964456215.1 uncultured Hyphomicrobiaceae bacterium | reverse complement strand
ACAATAGCGATGCCGGACGATGTCGATGCGGAACTCGAAAACTTCATGAAATCTTGGGCGGCGACGCATGACTATGATCCCCGTGCGGACCTGGAGAAGGCATCGTCATGGTGACGGAACAAGAGGTATTGCAGCGCATTACCGGAATGACAAGGGTACGGCTTCGAAGCTGGATCAGCCGTGGTTGGATTCTCCCCGCGCAGACGGAGACCGGTCACATCTATTCCGAGCTCGATATTGCCCGTTGCGATCTTATCAGGCAGCTCAGGGACGAAATGGAAATCGACCATGAAACGATTCCGGTTATGCTTTCGCTTCTCGATCAAATCTATGGCCTGCGCAATGAACTACGGACCGTAATGCGCGCGATTGACGCACAGCCGGATGAAGTACGACGACAGATATTCGATGCGCTCTCTCGCGAAAATTCAGAGGAAGAGTCCGGCTGATGAGCACGCTGTGGCCGTTCCCTACGACGTTATTCATGATTGCATTGAGATTCTTGCTTTGTGCCAAATTTGCCATAGCGATTGCAGCCTGCGAAAACGCGCCCGATGCCTGGCATTTTTCCGGCTATGTGGAAGGTGAATTCGTGCTGGTCGGCGCCGACGAAAGCGGCCGGCTGGACTCCCTCGCCGTCAAGGAGGGAGACAGCATCGACAAGGGCGCCTTCCTGTTCGCGCTTGAGACGAGCCGCGAAGACGCCGCGCTTGCCGCGGCGAAGGCACGGCTGGAGCAAGCCGAGGCGGCACTCAACCTTTCCAAGGTCGGATTGGAACGGGCGCAGGAATTGATCAAGCAAGGAGTCGTGCCTCGCTCGCGGCTCGACGACGCCCAATCTTCCTTCGACGCCAACAACGCCGCCACTGCCGCCGCGCGGGCCAACGTTGAAGACGCGCGCACACGTCTCGCCCGACGGCGCATCGCTTCCCCGGTCACGGGCCTTGTCCAGCAAATCTATTTCCGCCCCGGCGAAATCGTCGCCGCGGGACGCCCGGTCGTGGCGCTGCTGCCTCCCGGAAACCTCAAAATCCGCTTTTTCGTGCCCGAGCCGGCGCGCCCCATCATAAAGATCGGCGAAACGGTGCAGGTCAATTGCGACGGCTGCCGGGCAGGGCTGACCGCAAAAATCAGCTTTGTCTCAACTGAAACGGAATACGCGCCGCCGGTAATCTTCTCCCGGGAAGAGCGCAGCAAGCTTCTCTTCATGATCGAGGCCCGCCCCGACCAGGCGGCAGCAGGACAGCTTCCACTGGGCCAGCCCGTAACCGTCTCACTCGACCATGCGTCGCAGGCAATAGGACCATGAGCGGCATCGCCATCGAAGTGGAAGGCCTGACGAAATCGTTCGGACAATTGGTCGCGGTTCGTGGAATCACGCTCAAGGTGGCCGAGGGCACCATCTTCGGCTTTCTCGGTCCCAATGGCAGCGGCAAAACGACAACCATCCGGCTGCTCTGTGGATTGCTGACGCCCGACGCCGGGCGCGGCACCTGCCTTGGCTATGACATTGTCACACAAAGTGACGAGATCAAACGCCACGTCGGCTATATGACGCAACGCTTCAGCCTCTATCGGGATTTATCCGTGCGGGAAAACCTCGAATTCACGGCACGCGTTTACGGCATGCGCGAACCTCGCAAGGCGGCAAGGGCGGCCATAGACCGGCTTGGCCTTGGCGCGAGAAGCGAGCAGCTTGCCGGAACTCTGTCGGGCGGATGGCAGCAACGACTAGCGCTCGGCGCCTGCATCCTGCCGTCGCCGCGCCTGCTGTTGTTGGACGAGCCGACGGCGGGCGTAGATCCGCAGGCACGGCGTGAGTTCTGGAACCACATCCATCACCTGGCCGCCGAGGGGATTACCGTGCTGGTCTCCACGCATTACATGGACGAGGCGGAACGCTGCCACGAGATCGCCTACATCTTTTCCGGCGAGCTTCTGACGCGTGGAACGGCGGGCGAAGTTGTTGCCCGTTCCGGCCTCGTGACGTGGATCGTGACCGGTCCGGAGTTGCAACAGGTCGCCGATCGTCTCGCGGGAATGGCCGGTATCGAAATGGTGGCCGCCTACGGCACGACCCTGCATGTCAGCGGCCCGGATGAAAAGCAATTGAATGCCGCCGTCGCGGAAGTTCGTGCCGGCGACGACGAGCACCAATGGTCGCGCGGCGAGCCGGGGCTTGAGGACGTCTTCATTCACCTCACGAACGAGAAGAGAGACGGCTCGTGACCAAGGTCCTTTCGAAAATGACCGCGATCATCGATCATAGCGGCTTCTGGGCCCGCATGTGGGCTATGGTGGTGAAAGAGTTCCTGCAGTTGCGCCGCGACCGGCTGACCTTCGCCACGATGGTGGTAATCCCGATCATGCAGCTCGTCCTGTTCGGATACGCGATCAACACCGACCCAAGGGACCTGCCGACGGCGGTGTTCGCCCGCGATCTAGGCCCGTTGACCCGCGCCATTCTCGCTTCGATCGAGAACACCGGATATTTCCGTATCGGCCAATCGGTCCGCTCCGCGGCTGAGATGGAGGCCCTCATCCGGTCCGGAGAGGTTCAGTTCGGTATTGAAATCCCGGCAGATTTCGAACGGAATGTGCGGCGCGGAGAAACACCGGCCATACTTGTCATCGCCGATGCTTCTGATCCGGCGGCAACAGGCGGAGCTATTGCGGCGCTGAAGGGGACGATTGACAGCGCCTTGAAGCGGGAGCTGCGCGGTCCGGATACAGATATCGCCAATCCGCGCCCGCCCTTCGAGTTGCTGATCCATCGCCGCTACAACCCTGAAGGATCAACTCAACTGAACATCGTGCCTGGCCTGCTCGGTGTCGTGTTGATGATGACCATGATGATCTATACCGCCCTCGCCGTTACACGCGAGGTCGAGCGCGGCACCATGGAAAACCTGCTGGCGATGCCCATCCGCCCGATCGAGATCATGACCGGCAAGATCCTGCCATTCGTGCTGGTCGGGTTTGTCCAGATGAGCCTGATCCTGGGGGCGGCCTATCTACTGTTCGGGGTTCCCGTGCTCGGAAATCTGACCCTGCTATTGGTGTTGACGATCCTGTTTGTAGCCGTGAATCTGGCAGTCGGATACACAATCTCCACCCTTGCGAAAAATCAGCTGCAGGCCGTGCAGATGGCTTTTTTCGTCTTCCTGCCCAATATGCTCCTCTCCGGGTTCATGTTCCCCTTTCGCGGCATGCCGGGATGGGCGCAGTGGATCGGGGAAATCCTGCCGCTCACCCATTTTTTGCGCATCGTGCGCGGTATCATGTTGAAGGGGAACGGACTTGGGGACATGGCAATCGACGTGGCCGCGATGTTGGTCTTCGCTGTCGTAATCATGGTTCTGGCACTCATCCGTTTTCGTACCACGCTCGACTAGAGTCAGCGCTGCGCGGCATTCAGGCCGCGACTGCCTGCTTGTTCACGAATTCGAGCGCAATCCGCTGTTGGGCCGACTCCAACATCGTGCAAAGCAGGTCCGCGTAGCGTTTGCCTTCGAACTCGGCCATCAGATTCATCTTCGCGTCCCACGACCAGCCCGGATTGGGGTTGACCTCGAGCAGCTTGATCGTCCCCTCCGCATCGGCGCGAAAATCGAACCGGGCATAGTCCCGGCAGCCCAGCCGCTCGAACAAGGTCGTCGACCAATCGATCAGATCGCGGCGGACCTCGTCGTCGAGTTCGGCGGGGCGGTATTTGATGTCCGTCCAATAGGGTGATTCGGGATACCATTTCGACTCATAACCGAGGATCGGCGGAAGCTCAGGATCTAGCCCGCTATAGTCCACTTCGAGCACGGGCTGGGCCGCAAGACCGATTCCCGGATTGCCGATGAGGCCGACGGTGTATTCCGGCCCCGACAAAAACTCCTGAACGAGAACGGCCCGGCCGGGCAATGAGGTCCGCAGCTCGGTCAAATAGGAGACCAACTCCTCGGGATGGGTGACGACTGCGTCTGCTGTGATGCCGATGCTCGAATCGCCCGTGCAGGGCTTGATCAAAGCCGGAAATACGGATGGCAGCGTCGCGGCCTGGTCGCTGGGGTCGAAAAAGGTCTCAAGCGGGACCGGCACCTCGCAGCTCATTGCCACCGAGCGGACAATCGCCTTGTTATAGCAAATGCCGAGCGTCGCCGGTCCCGCGCCCGAATAAGGAAGCCCCAGCATCTCCAGAATTGCCGGCACATGCAGCTCGAAATTCGCCTCGTTATTGTAGCCTTCATCGCAAAGGTTGAACACGAAAGCGGGGCGTCGCTCACGCAGATCGGCGAGCAGGCTGGCATGATTGTCGAAAAAGGTGAACCGGTAAGCGTCCAGTTCCGCGAGAGCCTCTTTGAGCCTATCGGTGGTCTCGATGTCTTCCATGTTGAATTTTCCGCCTCGCTTGACCTGATCCGGCAAACGCGGATCTCCAAGGAGTACGGCGACCTGGGGGAAGGGCACGGTCCCTGCCTTGCGCACAGTTGGCTTTTCGGGCGCCCGCGCGGTGATGAGGAAGCGGTGCGCCATCATGCCCAGGTCCTGGCCACGGTTCGATTCGGTCGTGATATCGTCATGCAGCCGCGTTTCACGAAAGCCGAGCTCGTCGAGAACATCCCGAATGCGGTCGCGCGAGTAAAGGCGCTCGGCGTAGAACTGGTCGGCGATAACGCCTTTTTCGGCATGCACAACAACTTCGCGTGAGATCAGCCGGTCGCCGTCGCCGGAAAGCGAACGTTCGCGGCAAACAAAATGATTCTGGTCGATCCATTCCCAAGTACGCTTTTCGAAGTTTGAGCGCAGCCAATCGCCGTCGGCGATATCGATCACCAGCCGGCCCTGGCCTCGCAGCGCCCGTTTCACCGCGTTCAACACCGCAACATCGTCGCGTTCCTGGTCGAAATAGCCAAAGGAGTTTCCAAGGATCATGACGCAATCAAGGTTCCCGCCGCTGACGTGAAACTTGCGGGCGTCGCCCTCGCGGAAGCGCACATTCAGCCCCTCCGCCTTGGCGCGGCGCCGGGCAAGGCCAATCAGATAGCGCGACCGGTCGAGACCGCTCACCTGACGGAAGCCGCGCCGGGAAAGCTCCAGCGTGTGCCGGCCCTGGCCGCAACAAAGGTCGAAAATACGATCATTGGGTTCGAGCCCAACCGCGCGCACGATGAGATCGACCTCGCGCTTGGTATTGGCGTCGTTTTCGACAACGTCGCCATCCGTCTTGAGATAGACGGCGTTGAACAGACTCTGCCACCAGTTGGCCGGCAAGTGCCGCTCAAGGTCCGAGACAGGTCCGAGCGTGCGCTGGTTTTCCGCTGTAGATTTCATCTTCTGTGCCCTATCCAGATTGCGGACGAGATTGTTGGCGCCAGCGCCAATCGGCAGATCTCGTTTTGCGTGTGACCGAAACCCCATACCGGACCCTTTCTGAGTGCAGACAGCGCCCATCCGGTTGCTCGTTCCTGCGGGCCAATTCATGCGGGTCGCGAAAATCGCCGCAAGATCGCATCGGTGTAGTCGATCGATCGGCTTTGTCAATTGCCATTCTCGTTGGCGGGCTCCGCGCGCCGGGGAAACGCCGGCGGCATAAAAAAACGGACACGGAATATTGCTCCCCGTTCGAGTTGGCGTTAATCACCAGGAAAATGCTTCATCTCTCGAACCACTGGTGGAAAGGTCAAAGGATGCTGATCAATCTTGAGGGGCGCAGGCTCTATTATGATTTGATGGGACCGGAGCACGGACCGGTCGTGTGCTTGACGCATTCGCTCGCCTCCGATGGCGGCATGTGGGCGGAGCAGGCTGGGCCGCTGCTGGAAGCCGGCTATCGCGTGCTCCGGCTCGACATGCGTGGTCATGGCGGCAGCGACCCGGTGTCCGGCGACTACTCCATGGAGGAGCTGGCTGAAGACGTGACGGCTTCGCTCGATTTTCTCGGTTTCGACAAGGTTCACCTGATCGGACTGTCGATTGGCGGCATGCTCGGCCAGGTCTTCGCCCATAAGCATGGCCAGCGGCTTCGCTCGGCGATGTTCTGTGCGACGACGCCGCAAGTGCCTCCCGCCGCACGGGAGGCGTGGACGCCGCGCATCGAGGCGGTGACGGGTGCAAACTCGGTCAAGCCGCTCGCCGGGGCAACGATGGAGCGCTGGTTTACCAATGCGTTTAAAGCCCGGAATCCTGATCGCTGGAAGCAGATCCACGCCACGATCGCCGGAACAACGCCTGCGGGTTATCTCGGCTGCGCCGCCGCGATCCTGAACTTCGACGCCGTGGATCGTCTGCCGTCGATCAAAGCGCCGGCGCTGGTATTGTGCGGAGCCGATGACGAAGGAACGCCGCCCGCCGGCAACAAACGCATAGCCGGGCTTATTCCCGGCGCCAGATACGAGGAACTCCCCGACGCCCGGCATTTCGTCAATGTCGAAAGATCCGAGGCGTTCAACGCCATCATGATGGGCTGGCTCAACGCCAATCGCTGAGGGTTACGGACCGGCTTGCTCTCCAGGCC
>CAYWBS010000177.1:0-6523 GCA_964456215.1 uncultured Hyphomicrobiaceae bacterium | reverse complement strand
AATTCAGCGACTGCGTCTCGCGCTCCCTGCCTTCGGATCGGATCGAACCGCTTTACGGCCGGCTGATGTCGCTGGAAGCTTTGCAGAGCGCCGCCACGCTGACGGAAATCATGCGTTACGATCCGGCTTCCGTGCGGGCGGCGGAGTAGCAGGTGTCGAAATCGCGCCTTCCCATCCTGCCGGTCGACAAACTCACCGCGGATCAGCGTCGTCTGTTCGACAATATCACCGGCGGCGCCCGGTCGAAGAACCGGCCGCTTGCGGATTTTCTCAACGAGGAAAACGGCCTCAAGGGTCCTTTCAACGCCTTTCTCTATTCGCCGGAAGCCGGCGATGCGGCGCAGCGGCTCGGCGAAATCCTGCGCTTTCAGTCCACCTTGCCCGGCCCGCTCCGGGAGCTGGCGATCCTGACGGTCGCCGCCCATTGGCGGGCGGAATATGAGTGGTGGGCCCATGCGAAAATCGCCCGTACCGAAGGCTTGGATGAGGCGACGATCCAGGCCGTCAAGGCGGGAGAGCCTTTGCAGAAAAACGATGGACCGGGCGTCGTGCATGGCTTCGTGCGCGAACTCCTGAACAACAGGCGTGTCGGCGGCGGCGCCTTTCGCGCCGCGCGGGAACTTCTTGGAGACCGGGGTCTCGTGGAATTGGTGATGCTCGTCGGATATTATGGTCTGATCTCCGCCGCATTGAATGTGTTCCAGGTGCCGCTGCCGGATGGCGTCGCGCCCACCTTCAATGGAGAAGAAGTTTCGGAAAAGGAATGAAGGCGTCGCGGCGGTCATTCCAGGAAACGCGTTTGACCGGCAATCCGCCGGGCAGGGAGAAATAGACACATGCAGGCAGTTGTTTTTACCGGGAACCGGGAGCTTGAGCTTCGGGAATTCCCGGACCCGGAGCCCGGCGAGGACGAGGTCGTTATCGAGATCAAGGCGTCGGGCATGTGCGGCAGCGATCTCCACGTTTACCGTTCCGAGGACGGTCATGGCGCGAAATTCATCGCCGGGCACGAGCCGTGCGGGGTGGTGCTGGAGCGCGGCAGCGCCGTTCAGGAGCGCTTCGCGCCGGTGGGAGGGCGCGTCATGGTTCATCATTATGATGGCTGCCGGACTTGCCCGAATTGCCTGCAGGGCTGGACCCAGCTTTGCGACAAAGGGTCGGTCGTTTTTGGGCGCACGGGACATGGCGCCCATGCGCCCTATATGAAAATCCCCGCGCGGACGCTGGTGCCGCTGCCGGAGGCGCTCTCCTTCGAGGAAGGGGCGGCGGTCTCCTGCGGAACCGGAACCGCGTTCGGCGCCATCAAGCGCATGCACATGCAGGGTGGTTCCACGCTGGCGGTTTTCGGGCAGGGGCCGGTCGGCCTCAGCGCGACGATGCTCGGCGCCGCCATGGGCGCGCGCGTTCTGGCGGTCGATGTCGTCGATGAAAGGTTGGAGCGCGCCAAGACCTTCGGCGCCGACGCCACCATCAATGCCGCGCGAGAAGATGCTGTGCAGATGGTCAAGGAGCTGACATCGGGCCGCGGCGCCGATTACGTCATCGAATGTTGCGGCCTTCCCGAGCCGTCGGTCGCGGCTGTTCGCTCCGCGAAGACGTGGGGGACGGTGTGTTTTGTGGGCATGGGGCCGCAAGTCACCTACGACGTCTCCGTGGACATCATCAAGAAACAGCTCACATTGCTCGGCTCGTGGACCTTCAGCGCCACCGGGCAGGGGGAGTGCGCGGATTTTATTGCCGGGCGGCAACTTCCGGTCCGCGATCTTTTCACCCATCGGTTCAAGCTCGCGGAGGCCGAGGCGGCTTATAAACTGTTCGACACCCAGACGACGGGCAAGGGCGTGATTTTTCCCAACTGACGCTTTTGCGAACAAGGTGTCCTTGGGCCAACGATACGCTATAGGCAGAGAAGGTCTTCGTAGTCGGCGATAATCAGCAGGAAGAAACGGCACGAAAGGATTGACATGACATACACGGCTCCGACGCTCGGATTTGTCGGCCTTGGCCAGATGGGCGGGCCCATGGCGGCGAATATCGCCAAGGCCGGCTTTCCGCTGGTCTGCTACGACAAGGCCGGCACCGCCGAGCGCCTACCCGATGGCGGCACGGCCGCGGACTCGCTCGGCGAGGTGTTGCAGGCGGCGGACACGGTTTTCTTATCGTTGCCGGCGGGAGCGCATGTTCTTTCGGTCGTCAACGAAATCGCGGCGGCCCCTGACCGACGGACTTCGGTGGTTGTCGACTTGTCGACCGTCGGGCCGGCGGCCGCGCGTGAGGCCGCCGATATTCTCGGCGGCAAGCAGATGGTCTTTGTCGACGCGCCGGTCAGCGGCGGGCGGGCGGGAGCGATCGCCGCGACGATAACGCTGATGTGGGCGGGGCCGAAGGCGGAGCTCGACCGCCACCGCGCCGTCGTCGATGCCTTTTGCGGCAATCCGTTTCATGTCGGCGACGAGCCGGGCCAGGGACAGGCGATGAAGCTCCTCAATAATTTTCTGTCGGCGACGGCGCTGGCGGCGACATCGGAGGCGGTGCTGTTCGGCCTGTCGAAGGGGCTGGAGATGAAGACCATTCTCGACGTGCTCAACGTGTCCACCGGCCGCAACACGGCGAGCCTGGACAAGTTTCCGAAACGCATCTTGACCGGCACGTTCGACGCGGGGTTTTACGCCGAATTGCTCAACAAGGATGTGCAGCTCTATATCGACAATGCGCGCGCCGCCGGCACGCCGTCCGGCGTCGGTGCCGCCGTCGCCGAGCTATGGCAGCGGGGCACGGACAGCCTGCCGCCGAATACGGATATCACGCGGATTTACGAATTCCTGCGTGACAAGAGCTAGGCCGCCATGTTTGTTGGACGCGAAGCAAATGCCATGAAGCCGAATGCCGAGCGGCGAGGGAGAGGAAATTGAGTAAATTCGCTATATTCGTCACTTGTAGGGTCAAACCCGGCATGGCGCGGGACTTCCTGCCGGTCATTCTCGAAAATGCGACGGCGGCCGTGCGCGACGAACCGGACTGCCACGTGTTCCATGTCATGACCTCGGCGGACGACCCGAATGTCTTTCACTTCTTCGAGGTCTACACCAATGAGGCGGGTCTCGACGCGCACCGGGAATATCCCCATTACAAAAAATATCGGGAACGCGCCGACGGCATGATCGCCGACCTGCAAATCAAGAAAACCAAATTCCATCAATAGGCTCGTCCGCGCTGGCCAATGTACCGGCGCTCGGCGTCGCGTAACGAGCCGCCCGGTCGCGGGAAAAAGAGGGAAAAAATAGAGGGAGTGGATTTTGACGGGAAGCTGTGCTACGAGTTCGCCGCTGTTTCCTGTTCGTTCCCGCGCGCGAAATGCGCGAAAATCCCGGGGATTTCTGGAATATGGGCCCGTAGCTCAGTCGGTAGAGCAACTGACTTTTAATCAGTAGGTCACAGGTTCGATCCCTGTCGGGCTCACCAGTTTTTTCAAGGGGTTAGGAGGAAAACTAGGAGTTAGTTCGGTATCAAAACTTAATGATCTAGTTAATTCTCGTAGGGATCTAGGACAACCGTTGCGTTTCGTAGAGATCCGATTACAATCGCGGCATCAGTCGCTTTCTATTGCCCCTCGCGGGCCTTCTATTCTGAGCTCCATTAGCGACACGGAACAATCGACTGGCGCACTGAGCCGGTCGCGGTAGCTATTGGAGTCAATCAATGAAACATCGTACGCGCGTACACCTCCGCCCGGAGCCGATCACCGTTTCCGAGGACCAAATCCTTGTCACCCGAAAGCAGGCGGCGCAAATGCTCGGCAGGATATCTTTGGACACCATCCGCGCGTTGGAGCATGAGGGCATTCTCACGAGGATCAGGCTCACCGGGAAGCCCACTAGCCAGATATTTTTCCGAAAATCGGAAGTCGAAGAATTGGCAAAGGGCGAAGCCGCCGAGTAGCTCCAGCAGATTTTTTGTCGCTGGCGGTTTTTCGCGCACGCCTGCTGTGCGGTTCCTGTTCCATGTGCGCATTGATTGAGGAGAAAGTCTGTGAGTAAGGCAAGAGTCAGGCTCAGCGATGTAGGCGTAGAGAGCCTGGATCCTGCCTACACCGAGAAATCCCTTTCCACCCCCAAACCTTCCGGCCTCGAGGTCTCCAGAACTGCCCGCAGAACCTGTCGATCAGATCACTTATCAGTGCGATCATTTACCAAACCCCGCAGCGATCAAGCAATACAAGCGGGCGAGCTGTGTTCACTAAATGCTCTGCCTAATATCCCGCCATGAAAACCACCAAGAATGATGGCTGCAAGATGCCCCGAGGACTGCACAATTTCAAAATGACTGACACAGCGTCACGGTCGGCTGGCGCCATTGGCGGCCAACCACAATGTCAGCCCGTGGTTCTTTGTCGCCGTTCTGCTTTGGCAGCAGATATACAAACTCAGACATTGGAATGCGTGTTAGTGTGGCGTCGACTACTTTCGCTGCTGGCGGATGCTGCCATTCCCTTGCTACGCGCCGGCGACCTGATGAGCCAGGACCTGACTTTCATCCCATCGTTAGGCATTGTCTGCTGTGCGATCGAAAAGCAGAAGTCACCAAAAATGCTTAGCTGTTGGCAGGTGGCGAAGCTACTAGCTTATGGTCGTCGTGCCCCGGCACTGATCACACATCGTCTTTTCTCCAAACGTACCTTGGTCGGCTGATCAAGATATACGGCTTGAAGGGGGAGAATATGCTGGGTTATGCTTTGCCAGTGCGATTTCACGCGGATAATATCCGATCTCACCGGACTGGTTAGAGGAACGCCGTATGGACGCTCAAGAAAGCTTCGTGCCTGTTGAAGGTGCAAGCGACACTCCGGATATTGAGATGATCGGTGTGCATAAATGGTTCGGCGATTTTCATGTTCTTAAAAACATCAACTTGACCGTCCGGCAAGGCGAAAAGATCGTCATCTGCGGTCCGTCAGGGTCCGGCAAATCAACATTGATCCGCTGTATTAACCGGTTGGAGGAACATCAGCGAGGCCAGATTCTAGTCGCCGGGACCGAGCTCACCAACGACATCAAGCAGATCGACCAAATCCGCAGCGAAGTCGGTATGGTGTTCCAGCAATTCAATCTCTTTCCGCACTTGACCGTAATCGACAATCTTTGCCTGGCGCCGATGTGGGTGCGCAAGATTCCGCGCGCCGAGGCTGGGGAAGTGGCGATGCGCTATCTCGAACGCGTAAATATCCCCGAGCAGGCGGATAAATATCCGGGTCAATTGTCCGGCGGCCAGCAGCAGCGCGTCGCGATAGCACGGGCTTTGTGCATGAACCCCAAGATCATGCTGTTTGACGAGCCTACATCCGCCCTCGACCCGGAAATGATCAAGGAAGTTCTCGATGTGATGGTCGAGCTGGCGGAGGAGGGAATGACGATGCTCTGCGTCAGCCATGAAATGGGCTTCGCCCGTTCAGTCGCCGACCGGGTCGTTTTTATGGATGCCGGTGAGATCATTGAACACAACACGCCGGATGAATTTTTCGCGAACCCGCAATTTGACCGGACGAAACTCTTCCTCAGCCAAATCCTTCAGCACTGACATTGCTGGACGCTTCACCCTTCTGGCCCGCGGGCCTCCTCTCGGTCGGCAATGACAGCTGATCCGAACCAACGTCATCGCCGTTTGGTCAATACGAATACACTAATATATTGAGTTCTCTTGGTGGCACACGCGGCAAATCCGGCACGTGTCAAAACGATCCAAAGTTTGACAGAGACGCACGGTCCGTGAGACTTTTTCTTGAGCCGGATCTGCGTGGTTGGAAATTGGCTGTGGCGGACGGATCATGCAATCTGACGCCCGGCACGACCCAAATAAAGAGTCTCGCGGATCGGCAGATTGGTCTTGGAGTTTTTATAACTTAGTCCAAAGAATGCATGACGAATGGAGGATTCGCGATGAGGATCTGGAGAATAGCGGCCTTGGCCGCTGCCGTTTCGCTCGTTAGCGTGGCCGGTGCAGCCGAGGCGGCCAAGCTCGACCAGGTAAAATCAAAAGGATTCATTCAGTGCGGCGTGAACGGCGTTTTGCCGGGCTTCTCGACGCCGGATGATAAAGGCAACTTTACGGGTATAGATGTCGATTATTGCCGCGCACTCGCGGCCGCTATTTTCGGCGATAGCAGCAAGGTCAAGTTTAGCCCAATGACCGCCAAGGAACGGTTTACGGCATTACAATCCGGGGAGATCGACGTTCTCTCGCGGAATACAACTTGGACATTCGGCCGCGACAGTGCCCTCGGTATCAACTTTGTCGGTGTCATGTACTATGACGGCCAAGGCATTATGGTTACCAAAAAGTCTGGCATCAAATCCGCGAAGGAACTTGATGGCGCGACCATATGCGTCAATCAGGGTACGACCACCGAGCTCAATCTCGCTGATTTTTTCCGTGTCAACAGCATGAAGTTCACACCTGTGACTTATGAAAAAATGGACGAGGTCGTTGCCGCCTACGCCGCCGGACGTTGCGATGCCTATACGACGGA
>CAYWBS010000176.1:0-6572 GCA_964456215.1 uncultured Hyphomicrobiaceae bacterium | reverse complement strand
ATCTTCCTCGGATTGGCCGCCGGAGAGGAAACAAATGCCGGGCACCGCCGCCGGCACCACGCGCTTCAGGCACTTGACGGTCTTGCCGGCGACTTCCGCGACTCCGGCCTGTCTCGGACAGTCCGTACCCGGCAGCACCATGTTCGGCTTCAGGATTGTACCTTCCAAATGCACGCGCTGCTCATAAAGCGCGTCATAGGTTTCGCGGAGGACGCATTCGGTGACCTCGAAGCAGCGATCGATGTCATGGTCGCCGTCCATCAGCACTTCCGGCTCGACGATCGGAACGAGCCCCTGCTCCTGGCAAATCGCCGCGTAGCGCGCCAGCGCATGGGCATTGGCGCGGATGGCGTGGAGGCTTGGCAGGACGCGGCCGCCGCCGCGGCCGATATCGATCACCGCCCGCCATTTCGCGAATTGAGCGCCGAGCGAAACATATTCAGCCGTCCGCTCGCGCAGCCCGTCGAGGCCCTCGGTGACCTTTTCACCCGCCGCGCCGGCGAGCGGCTTGGCGCCGCGATCGACCTTGATTCCGGGGATGGTTCCGGCATTCCGGATGATGTCGACGAGCGGGGTGCCGTCCTTGGCCTTCTGCCGGATCGTCTCGTCGAACAGGATGACGCCGGAAATATGATTGCGCATGGCGCTTTCGGTGCGGAACAGGAGTTCCCGGTAGTCGCGGCGATTTTCCTCAGTCGATTCCGCCTGAATCTGTTCGAAGCGCTTTTGGATGGTGCCCGTGCTTTCGTCCGCCGCCAGAATCCCTTTCCCGTCGGCGACCATGGCCTCGGCCACGCGTTCAAGTTGCTCGGTCATTTTCTAAACCCCTAATTCAACAAATCTTTCGGCCGGATGCAGAATACCGCCACCGGCGGAATGATTCAAAGGCGGCGGCGGCCATATCCGGGTCGCGAAGCATAACCACGAATTCAAAGGCGCGGAATTCGGCTGTGCTCCATTTTTATCATCGCCGGGACGCCGGCAGATCGCCGTACCGGGTTTTTCCACAGGAGGCGCCCGGCCGCCGGGGCCGCTCAGTCGAGTTTGCCCAACGCCACCGCGGTATCGCACATCCGGTTCGAAAATCCCCATTCATTGTCATACCACGAGAGGACGCGGACCAGACGGCCGTCGACGATCTGGGTCTGGGTGGCGTCGAAGCAGGACGAAAAGGGGCTGTGATTGAAGTCGATCGAGACCAGCGGCGCGGTGACGAAATCGAGCACGCCCTTGAGCTCCTGCTCGGCGGCGCGCTCCATCGCGGCATTGATTGCCTCGACCGACGTTTCGCGGCTCGGCACGAATGTGAAATCGATCATCGACACGTTCGGCGAGGGGACCCGGATGGCGGTGCCGTCCAGTTTTCCGGCCAGCTCGGGAAGCACCAGTCCGACGGCCTTCGCGGCACCCGTCGAGGTCGGGATCATCGACACGGCCGCCGCCCGGGCGCGGCGCAGATCGGAGTGCGGCGCGTCGAGGATGCGCTGGTCGCTGGTATAGGCGTGGACGGTGGTCATATAGCCCTGGTCGATGCCGCAGAGCTCGTGAGCCACCTTGGCGATGGGCGCCAGGCAATTGGTCGTGCAGGAGGCGTTCGAAACAATCCTGTGGCCGGCCTCCAGCTTCTCATGGTTGACCCCATAAACCACTGTAATATCGGCGTCTTTTCCGGGAGCGGAAATAAGGACGCGCCTGGCGCCGGCGCTCAGATGCACAGCCGCCTTTTCCCGTTCGGTGAAGAACCCGGTGCATTCAAGCGCGACGTCGACGCCGAGATCGCCCCAGGGAAGCCGCGCCGGATCGCGCTCGGTAAAAACCTTGATCGGCCCGTTGCCGATGTCCAGCGTGTCGCCGCCGACCGTCACATCGCCCTTAACGGTGCCATGCACGGAATCATATTTATAAAGATGTGCCAGAGTTGCGACCGGGGCGAGGTCGTTGACCGCCACGACCTCGATGTCCGATCTGCCGGATTCCGAGATGGCGCGCAACACGTTTCGACCAATTCGTCCAAAACCGTTAATGCCAACTTTTGTCGCCATGTGGCCCCTCCAATGCGTGCTGTAATTCGTCAAACGCTCCATCTTCGCGATGGAGCCAGGCCGCCTTGCCGGACGCCTTGCCCTGGGGACGGAAGTAACCGGCCTTTCAGGGATATGCGGCGGATCATGGCGATGCCGAGATAAAGCGCAATTGCCCCCGGTTCGTCAATTGCAACCAATATCCGCGGCGCAATTTTCGTGGTAGGATAATATTGAATCGAAGTCGATTCGGGTGGGTGCGGCGTTTGCGCACTATCGTTCGCTCAATGCGTCGCGGCGAAGTTTCGTGGCGTGGATTGACGACGGCGTTCGCGGCGCACTAAGCTGCGTGGAAGAGGCAAATTGCGGGGCGAGTCGCCCGGGCTCGGGAGTGAGCTCAGGTTCCGCCGGCATTGAATGTTAAAGCCGGTAATCGGTGTGCGGCTTCCCAAGTCTCTCTGGCAACGGGGTAACCAAGAGATTGGGTTTCTAATCATGACAAATCAAAACGTCCAAGCCGCGGCGCCGGACCGGCTCGCCAAGGCGATTGAAGCGATCGATACGAATCTGGAGGACGGCCAGGAGGTCGAAAACGTTCTCGCGCTGCTGCGTGACGAGGTTGCCACTCTGACGGCGGACCGGGAGCGGCTGCAGGAGGAGTTGCAGGCGGCTGAGCGGAATGCGCAGCGGCTGAAGCAAAAAAACGAAGAGGTCTCGGAACGGATCTCCAAGGTCATCAACGCAATCCGCAAGGTGCTGAAGGAAAGCGAATAACAGGGTGATGCGGCGTCTTGCGGGACCGGCCGGCGGGGCTGAATCAGGGGCCAGATCACGATTACGCTGAATGACAGGACGTTTCGTTTGCGCTGCAAGGATGGCGAAGAAGAGCGGTTGCTGAAATTTTCCGATTATCTGAACGCTCACGTGGACCGTCTTGAGGATCGCGTCGGGCGGGTCGGAAATGAGCGGCTGCTGCTTATGGCCGCGTTGACGATCACCGGCGAGCTCTGGGAGGCCCGCGAAAAGCTGGAGCGCCTCGAAGCCGGGTTGGGAAAGGAAGCCGAGCCGGAAAGCGCGCCACCCGCGGCTCGGGAAACGCTGCTCGATGACGGGGGCGAGCCCGGCATCGCCGTCGACGCCGCCGAGGATGCGCTGCGCCGGGACTCCCTATAATATCCGCCATTTCCATTCCGGCGCATGGTTAACGAATGCGTGTGGCCCCGAAAGCCCTGTGGCCGCACTTTGTAATTGAGTCTCTGGTAATTCTTTTCGGGTCTACTAATATTCATTCTGCAGGGCTGCGGAGTGCGTTAGGAGCACACATTCTCGGGGCCTATGGGTTCTTCAGGGAGCTGACCCTGTTTGAGATCGTGGTCTCTTACACTCGGCGCCCACCTACGCAAGTAGGGACCCGGGGAATCTACCGCACCGACGGCTTGCGCGGCTCTGCATGTTCGATGGTCTCCACGTTCAATCGTTGACTGAAGGCGATAAGATCCCGCGTTGCCGCCCGGAGACCGGAAGGTCCGCCGGCCGCCAGAGTGGTTGCGGATCGGCTCCGGGTCTGCTCTAACCCGCCAAATGCAGGAAACGCTCCCCGTCAGGACGGCAAAAACGGCTCTCAGATATCAGGCGCGCAAACGCCGCGCCGCCATCGATGATGGCGCGCGCGCGGAGGCTGCCGAGGGCCTGGCAAGACAGGGGCTCGGCTTTCTCGGCCGGCACGAGACGGTCACCATTTCCGGCTATTATCCGGTGCGCGATGAGCTGGATTGCCTGCCATTGCTGAGGCGGCTCGAAGGCGAGGGCGCATCGATCGCGCTACCGATCATCATTCGCAAGCCGGTTGATTTGCGGTTCCGGGCCTGGCGGACGGATCTGCCGGCGGCAGCCGGCGAATTCGGCATCCCCGTTCCGCCTGAATCCATGGCAGATGTCCGCCCGGACATCGTCCTGACGCCGCTTCTGGCCTTCGATCGGCGCGGTTACCGCCTGGGCAATGGCGGCGGCTATTATGACGCGGCACTGGCCCGCCTGGCTTCGGACGGACCGGTGACCGCCGTCGGGCTCGCATTCGGCTGCCTGGAAGTTGAGGCCGTCCCCCACGATGAGACCGACTACCGGCTTGATTGGATATTGACTCCTTCCGGCCCTATCAAGCCGGGGCGTTGAGGTAGAGCTATGCGGCTTTTGTTCTTGGGCGATATCGTCGGCCGGTCCGGCCGCCAGGCCGTGATCAACGAGGTTCCGAGGCTCCGCGAAAACTACCGGCTGGATTTCGTCGTCGCCAATGGCGAGAATGCCGCCGGCGGCTTTGGCATTACCGAATCCATCTTTCTCGAACTTCTGGATGCCGGCATCGACGCGGTGACGACGGGCAACCATGTCTGGGACCAGCGGGAAGCGCTGGTGTTCATAGAACGCTATGAGCGGCTGCTTCGCCCGCTCAATTTTCCCCAGGGAACGCCGGGCAGGGGCGCCGGTCTCTTTCGGGCGGCGAACGGTATGGACGTGGTGGTGATCAACGCCATGGGGCAGGTGTTCATGAGCGACCTGGAATCCCCTTTCGTCGCCTGCGAACGGGAATTGGAGGCGTGTAGGCTGAAAGAGACAGCCGATCTCATCTTAATCGATTTCCACGCCGAGGCGACCTCGGAAAAGCAGGCCTTCGCCTATCATTTCGACGGCCGGGTCTCCTGCGTGGTCGGCACCCATACCCATACGCCGACGGCGGACGAACGAATCCTGCCCAACGGCACCGGCTATATCAGCGATGTCGGGATGTGCGGCAATTATGATTCGGTTCTCGGCATGGAGAAGGACGAATCGATCCACCGCTTCCTGACGCGCATTCCGAGCGGGCGCTTCCAGGCCGCCAGGGGTGACCCGACGATTTGCGGACTTGCCGTTGAAATCGATGACGGCACGGGTTTGACCAAAGCCATAAAAGCCTTGCGGCTCGGTGGGCTTTTGTCGCCCTCCGAGCCGCATTTTTGGGTCGAATGAAAAAGAGTTTTTGGACTCACATGAAATCATGTCGGTTTGATTTCATTACCAAGTCTGGACGGTGGCGATTTAATCCATTTCCATATGCCGCCCTGGGCAGCGATTAATCCAGGCAAGCGGTGGCAGCATCGAAATCTGGCTAATCCTTCGTTTTTCTTGCTGATTGAGGTTTGGGCTCACGTTGGGGGTCTGGATCTGGGGCTAGTAGATAGAAACCCGCGGTGACGTCTTCGCTCAATCAATGCGTTTTGAACCTCCGTCAAATGGCCGATTTTCAAAATCGGGTCGATCATCACTGCAATTCGGAAGCTGCGCCAAAATAGTTAACAATGTGTTAACCCAAAATGGTGTTGTTAATCGGCGCACCGTTTTCGCGAATTCGGCGGCGATCGTTTTCGGCGTGAAATTCCCGGCTTTGCTGCCGGATCTATGGATTTAGGCTCGTCACGGGACTATAAAGCCGCAACGGTCGAAGGACAGAGATTCCCTCCGGCGCCTTGACGTGTGTTGGGCGAGCGAGCGCGAATCGCAAGAGACAGAAGATGGCAGGCCATTCAAAATTCAAGAACATCATGTACCGCAAGGGCGCCCAGGACAAAAAGCGCTCGAAAATGTTCTCCAAGCTTTCCAAGGAAATCACCGTCGCCGCGAAGCTCGGGACCCCGGAAGCCGATATGAACCCGCGCCTGAGGTCGGCGATCGCCGCGGCGCGCGCGCAAAACATGCCGAAGGACAACATCGAACGAGCCATCAAAAGAAGCCAGGAGTCCGACGAGGCCAATTACGAAGAGGTCCGATATGAGGGATTCGGGGCCGGCGGCGTCGGCGTCATCGTCGAGGCTCTGACCGATAACCGCAACCGCACCGCCAGCGAAGTCCGCATGATGTTTTCAAAGCATGGCGGCAATCTCGGCGAGACCGGCGCCGTTTCCTTCATGTTCGACCGGATCGGCGAAATTCAGTTTGACGAGGATGCCGCTTCCGCCGAGGCGATGTTCGAAGCGGCGATCGAGGCCGGCGCCGATGATTGCAATTCCGATGAAGATGGGCACATCCTCTACTGTGATGCCGAATCACTCCATGAGGTGGCCAAGGCGCTCGAAGACAGGTTCGGCGAGCCGCGCTCGGCGCGAATCATCTGGCGGCCGCAGAACGCCATTGAGCTTGACGATGACAAGGGCGAGAAACTGCTGCGCATGCTGGAAGCCCTGGAGGATTCCGACGATGTGCAGAATGTTTACGCAAATTTTGACGTTTCGGACGCAGTGATAGAGAAGCTGAGCGCCTGAGGCGCTGATAGACGCGCATAGAGCCGAGGGCGGCGAGGCCGCCTGGGAAAAAAGGGGGCTCCCGTGGCGAAGATGGTCCGAATTGTTGGCATTGACCCGGGGCTCAGGCGCACCGGATGGGGAATCATCGAAAGCGATGGCGTGCGGCTCAGCTATATCGCCAGCGGCACGGTGGTCACCGATTCGGGCCTGCAATTGTGCGAGCGGCTGGCGCAGATCTATGACGGCCTGAACGGCGCCTTGCGAAGCTACCGGC
>CAYWBS010000175.1:0-6598 GCA_964456215.1 uncultured Hyphomicrobiaceae bacterium | reverse complement strand
CGCATATATCCCCTTGACGTACGGACTTTGGCTTCCTATATTTGAGGTATAGGAGGCCAAATAATGGCTAAAACATTCGACATTCAAAAGTTTTTCGCCCGCTTCCCGGACGACGACACTTGCCTGGATCACCTTATGAAGGTGCGCTACGGCATTGAGCGCGATTGCCCGAAATGCAAGAAGCACGGCAAGTTTTCCAGACTCAAGAAGCTGCCCGCCTATAGCTGTCCGTCTTGCGGCCACCACATTCACCCGATGGCCGGAACGCCGTTTCACCGCAGCCGTACGCCCCTGCAAAAGTGGTTCTACGCGATGTATCTGTTCACCACGACGCGGAACGGTCTGGCGGCAAAGGAAATTCAGCGCCAGCTTGGCGTGACCTACAAAACGGCTTGGCGCATGGGCCATGAGCTTCGCAAATATATGGGCTATGTGGATGGCGACGAATTTCTTGGCGGCGGCGGCATGGGCGATCCGTTTGTGGAGGTCGATAAGACCTTCCTTGGCGGCAAAACTCATTTTGGCCGGAACCGGCGCGGCAAGACCGTCAAGAAGGCAATCGTTCTCGGCATGATCGAACGCGGCGGCGATGTGATTACCAGGGTCGTCAAGAGTAGGCGATCCAGTCACGTCGTCCCGCCGATTGTGGAATGGGTGCGCCCGCAATCGAAGATCGCCAGCGACGACGCCTTGGCCTTTGATGAGCTTTACAAGCACGGCTTCAGCCATCGTACCGTCAAGCATATGCACAAGGAATACGTTCGCGGGTCGGTTCACACCAACACCATCGAATCCTTCTGGGCGGCCCTCAAGCGCTCCATCAGCGGTACGCATATCTGGGTTTCTAAGAAGCATCTTCAGAAGTACCTTTGGGAGCATGAGTACCGGCATAATCTTCGGAAGCGCCCCGAATTGATGTTCGAGCTTCTTCTTCAATCTTTCCCGAAGCCATAAGCTCAAGGCATCTGTCGAAGCGCTTTTCATCGCCCTTCGATGGATGCTCCTTGGCGAATTTCTCAAGCCCGCCTTTCATCTTGCGAGCTTCTTCAAGGCTCAGATATTTACCGCGTGCCATCGGCATTTTCCTCAGCATTTTCGTCGGGCAACGACTCAAATATGAAATGACGTTCGCCCGTCAAACCAGTTCTGAATTTCCTTATTCTTGGAGGCGAATCTTCGCCGCTTACACGCAGTGTGATCGTATGCAGCCCATCCGACAGAGAAAACCAATTCCTGCGCTCGCCAAGAGGTCCTAAAAAAATTTGCCCCTGTTCATCTCGACCCGCTGCGAGCAATTTCGCCTTCGCTACGTCGTAGTGCTTTGTGTCGAGTGGATTGATAGAGGTACGCACGGCCCCGGCCTCCTTCGGCAACAACCGCCCCTGTATATGATGGCTTTCTCTTTCTGGTGTTTCTTCCGAGACTGCCGATTCAAGGACAAGCTCCACACCATGAACTGTTGAATTTGATTGGCTTTGCACACCCACCGAGGCATTCCAAGATAAGAAATAATCAGGCTCCATCGTCTGTTGGAAATCCTGAATGGTATGGATGATCTCCAATTTTGGCACCAATGATGTTTCAAATTCGTCAATCCGTTTTTTCTGCTCAGCCCAAAGGCGATACGGTGTAACAATCAGCACAAGGCATAAAAACCACGCGCCCAATAAAGCTACCCATGAATTAACGGCCCATGAGTCCCACGAAATCTGAAATCCCCACAAAGCGAATGCCGCAAATGCCAGTGCGATGAGCGCCCCCAGGACGATGCTCATACGCTCGCCCTTTTCCCACGCTGTGAAGCTGACGCGAAGATTCGTTTTGATGTACTGCCAGATTGGTGGTCTAGGCATGCATAATTCCACCGCCAAACACTTGCTGTAATTAGCGGGATATACTGCCCCAATACCCCTCCGTACGTCAAGGGGATATATGCGAATTTCCTGCTGCAAGAACATTCGATGAATTTCGAGAACAAGTCCGTCGTCTGAAGCAAGTTAGGGCGCATTAGCGAGCCGGGTCTTTACATTGACGGAAGCGATCCTGATTGTGCGGAAGGCGGGATAATTGCGCTCCAGAAAGCCATTTGCATATCATTAACGTACCCCAGGCCATTTACGGTTCCTTCACCGCCCATGCGCTAGAATATGTCTTGAATAAGCAAGCTACCCGGAGTAAGTGTCCGGCCATGACCCAATACCTTTGCGCATTCATTATTCGTCGAATTACGGGCCCGGTCGCCTGAGGGCGCCGGGAGTCCACCTGTCCGACATTCAGAATTCGCAAAGGATTTTTCAAAAATGTCTGCTCGATCCATGCCCGGCGCCGTCGCGCCGGCGCCGGCCTTTGAACCGGAGTCGTCCTCGCTCAAGGCCATGTTTTTCGTTTCCGCCGCAAGCGATCCGGGCCTGCTGCCCCGGCTGCTGGAGCCTTTTTCGAAATTGGGGCTTGTTCCCGACCGCGTCCATGCCGACCGGGAGGCCCATGCCGACCGCGTTCTCAATGTCGATCTCAGAATCGCCGATGTGACACCTCGCTATGCGCATTTGCTGGAAAAGGCGCTCCGATCCATCGTCGGCGTCCGGACGGTCATTGCCGTCAGGGAATAGGGCGGCCCCATCTTAACAAAACCCGCAGGTGCGCCTCGATTTTCACCGCAGCCGCGGCTACAGTTCCAATCGGCGGATCAACGCCCATTGCAAATGTTCACGAGGAATTGGTTATGGCCGGTCGGCGGCTTGTGCATGCCATGGTCGCGCTCGGATGCGCGGGTTTGACAATTTGTGCGATGGCGTCCCTGGCCGGTGCGGAGCCGACAGCGGCCCAATACGTTACCGGCGCCGGGCGCAAAGCCAAGATTGTGCCGCCGGGCAGGCTCGTCGTCGCCGGGCGGCGCATGACCTGCGGCCGCCGTCCGACGGTGCTTGATCCAGACTTTGTCGACTTTGGCGGCGCCTATCCGGGCTTCGTAATCCTCAATATGAAGAAGATGCGGCGCCTGCCGCGCGCCGTTCAGTATTATGTTTTTGCCCATGAATGCGGTCATCAATTTCGCGGTCCGAACGAGGAGGCGGCCGACTGTTTCGCCATCAAACGAGGACGCCGGCAGGGCTGGCTGTCCGCGGCGGGACTGAGCCAAATCTGCAAATTCCTGCGTCCGCTCGCGGGCGATAACATGCACGCGCCGGGCACGCTTCGCTGCGAGGTAATGCGGCAATGCTACGAGAACGCGGGCCACCGGAAAGCGAAGAGATAGTTCGGCCCACATGTGCGCACTTGACCCGGCCCCGCGAAAACGCCATGACAGGCCGGAATGTAATTAATTTTGGCCGCCATCAGCGATGGTCCGTTATGCTCGGACAATCGGCGTCGTGGCATCTTCGAGGAGTGGCCGATGGAGAAGTTCACCGTCTTGACGGGCGTAGCAGCACCTTTGCCGATGATCAATGTCGACACGGATATGCTGATCCCCAAACAATTCCTGAAGACGATTGAGCGGACAGGCCTCGGCAAGCATCTCTTCGACGAAATGCGCTACGACGACAATGGCGAGGAACGTCCGGAATTCGTTCTCAACAAGCCCGCCTACCGGCAGGCGAAGATTATCGTGGCCGGCGAGAATTTTGGCTGCGGGTCGAGCCGCGAGCACGCTCCCTGGGCGCTTCTGGATTTCGGAATTCGCTGCGTCATTGCGCCCTCCTTCGCCGATATCTTCTACAACAATTGCTTCAAGAACGGAATTTTGCCGATCAAGCTGCCGCAGGAAGATGTCGACAAGCTGATGGACGATGCCGAGCGCGGCGCCAATGCGGTGATCACGATCGATCTCGAGGCGCAGGAAATTCGTGGCCCGGACGGCGGAGTTATCTCTTTCGACATCGATCCGTTCCGCAAACAGTGCCTGCTCGAAGGGCTGGACGATATCGGGCTGACGTTGAAAAAGAGCAGCGCCATTTCATCCTACGAGGAAGATATTCACAACAAACGGCCGTGGCTCTGACAAAGCCGTCCTCCCGCCTCCGTAAACAATAACGAGTCCCACACCCGGACCGGGCTTCTCACATCAAGGAGTGTCCATGGCGAGCTTCGATCTTCTTTTGCTTCCCGGCGATGGCATCGGCGTCGAGGTGATGGCCGAGGTAAAGCGAGTCGTGAATTGGTTGAATGAACGGGGATCTGCCACGTTTAATTTCGAGGAAGATCTGGTTGGCGGCGCGGCTTACGACGTCCATGGCGTCGCTGTCGCGGACGAGACCGTGGACAAGGCCTTGAAAGCGGATGCGGTTATTCTCGGCGCCGTCGGCGGTCCGAAATGGGACGGCGTGCCTTATGAAGTGCGCCCGGAAGCCGGACTGCTGCGCCTGCGCAAGGACCTGGAACTGTTCGCCAATCTGCGCCCCGCGATCTGCTACCCGGCGCTTGCCGACGGCTCGTCGCTGAAGCGCGAGGTCGTCGAGGGGCTGGATATCATGATCGTCCGCGAGCTGACCGGTGGCACATATTTCGGCGAGCCGAAGGAGCTGGTGACGTTGCAAAACGGCGAAAAGCGCGCCGTCGATATCCAGGTTTACACAACCCATGAAATTGAGCGCATCGCCCGCGTTGCATTCGATTTGGCGCGCAAACGCTCCAACAAGGTCCACTCGGCCGACAAGCGCAATGTCATGATCTCGGGCGTGCTCTGGCACGAGGTGGTGAGCGGTGTGCACAAGGCGGAGTTTTCCGATGTCGAGCTCAATCATATTCTTGCCGACAATTGCGCCATGCAGCTCGTGCGCTGGCCGAAGCAGTTCGATGTCATCGTCACCGACAATCTGTTCGGCGATGTCCTCTCCGACGAGGCGTCCATGCTGACCGGCTCCCTCGGCATGCTGCCCTCGGCCTCGTTCGGAGCCGCGGACGAGACCGGCAAACGCCGCGCCATGTATGAGCCGGTGCATGGCACGGCACCGGATATTGCCGGCAAGAACAAGGCCAATCCGATCGCCATGATCGCCAGCTTCGCCATGGCCTTGCGCTATTCCTTCGCCCTTGCCGATGAAGCGGATATCGTCGGGAAAGCTATTTCCGCCGTCCTCGACAAAGGGCTTCGAACCGGCGATATCATGCAGGACGGCAAGCAGGAGGTGGGGACCACCGCGATGGGCGACGCCATTCTGAGCGAGATGGAAAGCTTGGCGGGTTAGTTTTGGGAGCCGGCCGGCCCGGGCACCGGGCATGCTTCTGCGCACTCCGTCCTTGCCGGCGGCAGCGGCTTACTGGCGCGATAAGGCACGCTTATGGGAAATCCAAACAATCATTTATTGATTATTGAATGAATTAATCTATGTCATTGGTGGAACAACCCGCTAAAACCGGGGACCCGGCCATTCACGGAGATTGAGATGGGCTACACGGTTGCTGTCGTCGGCGCCACCGGCAATGTCGGCCATGAAATGCTGACCATTCTCGCCGAGCGGGAATTTCCCGCCGATGAGGTCTTTGCGATCGCCTCCCGCCGGTCTATGGGCACGGAGCTTTCCTATGGCGATCGCACGCTGAAATGCCGGGATTTGGAAAATTTCGATTTTTCGAAATGCGACTTCGCCTTGATGTCGGCGGGCGCGGATATTTCGAAGGAGTGGTCGCCGAAGATTGCGAAGTCCGGATGTGTCGTCATCGACAACTCCTCCGCCTGGCGTTTGGATGCGGACGTGCCGCTGATCGTGCCCGAGGTGAACGCCGACGCGGTGAAGGGCTTCAGGAAGAAAAACATCATCGCCAATCCGAATTGCTCGACGGCCCAGCTCGTCGTCGCCTTGAAGCCTTTGCATGATGCCGCAACCATCAAGCGGGTGGTCGTTTCCACCTATCAGTCCGTCTCGGGAGCCGGCAAGGAAGCAATGGACGAGCTTTGGAACCAGACCAAGGGCATCTTCGTCACTGATCCGCCGTCGCCGGAAATTTTCTCGAAGCAGATTGCCTTTAACGTCATCCCGCATATCGATGTCTTCATGGAGGACGGTTCGACAAAAGAAGAATGGAAAATGGTGGCCGAAACCAAGAAGATCCTGGACCCCAAAATCAAGCTGACGGCCACATGCGTCCGTGTGCCCGTTTTTGTCGGTCATGCCGAAGCGGTCAACGTTGCCTTTGAGAAGCGGCTCAGCGTCGAAGACGCGCGAAACATATTGCGCGAAGCTCCGGGCGTTCTGGTTGTCGATAAGCGCGAGGATGGCGGCTATGTCACGCCGATAGAGTGCGTCGGCGATTACGCGACGTTTGTCTCGCGGATTCGCGAGGATATCACGATCGATAACGGCCTCAATATGTGGATCGTCTCCGACAATCTGCGCAAGGGCGCCGCTTTGAACACGGTCCAGATTGCCGAGACCTTGGTCAATCGAAACCTTTTAGAGAAGGCTGCGTAGCCGAGCGCGTAAAAGGACGCCGCGCCGGTTCAGGATCGGCAAACCGCTATGATAGGGCTCGGAGAGTCAGTGTCGCTGCGGGAACGTCGTCCGGTATGGTTGTTCAATCGCCTCGCGTCTCAACATCTTCCCTGATCCAATAAACGATTTTGGCCGGAATTCAGCCGATTCGCCCGAGGGGCGTAGAA
>CAYWBS010000174.1:0-6641 GCA_964456215.1 uncultured Hyphomicrobiaceae bacterium | reverse complement strand
ATTCTGATCTTTTGCGAAAACAGATGGTGACAAGGTAACGACGAAGATCGCCAGCGCCGTTATTGCCGCCAAACCTATTCTCAAGAAATACGGCTGGAATAAATACATTCGCCTGCGCTTTCTTTCCCTGCCATTACCGGGGATGTGTTGATTGTCGTCAGAATGACCTTATTCGCTTTACGCTGCAATAAAATATGACTTTCTTCTTACCGCATATGCTTAACCGAGCGATAGGGTCACATCCGCCTGGCGTGGCAATCGGTCAATTTTTCGCGATAGAAATAGATAATGATCACTTGCTAACGGTGAGGCCTATCGGTCGAAGTGGGATCTCACCATTCCTGTTGTGCGGACCGGACGCGCTTTTATAGCTCTACATATTGGGATAATTTGGGCCACCACTTCCTTCCGGCGGCACCCAGGTAATGTTTTGCGAAGGATCCTTGATATCGCATGTTTTACAGTGGACACAATTTTGGGCATTGATCTGAAACGTTTTTTTGCCATCGGCAAGTTCAACGATTTCATAAACGCCCGCCGGACAATAGCGCACGGCCGGCTCGGCGAACCGTGGCAGATTTATGGCGAGCGGCAGGTCCTTATCGGCCAGAAGCAAATGAACCGGCTGATCCTCTTCATGATTGGTCCCTGACAGCGCGACGGACGTCATCTTGTCGAACGTCAATTGGCCATCGGCCTTTGGATAATCGATCGGCCGGAATTCGGACGCGGGGCGCAGGCACGCATGATCCGCCTTGCCATGTTTCAGGGTATGGCTCAGAAACGGAAACAGCGTATTCAGCCACATATCCATACCGCCGAGGGCCAGTCCTACAAGCGTTCCGAAGCGCGACCAAAGCGGCTTGGCGTTGCGGACGCGCTTTAGGTCCTTTTCGATTGGGCTGGTCAGGTAGGCTGACTGGTAGGATCCGAGTTCGTCGCCGCGTCGCCCTGCGCCAATTGCGGCGAACGCGGCCTCCGCCGCCAGCATCCCGGAATAAATGGCATTATGCGTGCCTTTGATCTTCGGAACATTGACAAAGCCTGCCGAGCAGCCGATCAGCGCACCACCGGGAAAGACTAAGCGCGGCACCGATTGCCAGCCGCCTTCCGTGATGGCGCGGGCACCATAGGCGATACATCTTCCACCTCTAAGCTGCTCCCGAATAACAGGATGCGTTTTAAACCGCTGAAACTCGTCATATGGCGACAGGTAGGGATTTTCGTAATTCAGATGCACGACGAATCCGACAGAAACGAGGTTTTCACCAAAGTGGTAGAGAAACGAGCCGCCGCCCGTTCGATTATCGAGGGGCCAGCCGACCGTATGCTGAACCAGTCCGGGGCGGTGCGACGCCGCCGGCACTTCCCACAATTCCTTCAAACCGATCCCGTATTTCTGCGGCTCGCGGCCCTCATCCAGTGCAAACCGCGCGATGAGCTGCTTGGCGAGCGAACCATGAACGCCCTCGCCGATTAACGTATATTTGGCGCTGAGCTCCATGCCCCGCATGAAAGTATCTTTCGGTGAGCCGTCGCGGGCGACGCCCGCATCCCCGGTTACAACGCCGGTCACGGCGCCCTGCTCGTCATAGAGAATTTCCGTCGCCGCAAAACCCGGATAGACTTCGACGCCGGCCTCCTCAGCCTTGCCGGCAAGCCAACGACAGAGGTTTCCGAGACTCGCAATATAATTCCCGTGATTTTTGATGAACGGCGGAAACAGGAATTGCGGTACCGGAAACGCCTTTTCGGATGTCAGATAACAGAACCGGTCCAATGCCACCTCGGTTTCCAAAGGCGCGCCTTCCGACAGCCACTCGGGAATAAGGTCCGTGAGCGCGCATGGATCGATGACGGCGCCCTTTTCGAGGACGACAACACCGAGCTCCATGTCCTGGGCGGCGGCGAGCTGCTTGAGGCGGATGGCCGCAGAGAGCCCGGCTGGCCCGGCGCCAACGATGACCACGTCGCAATCCATCGATTCGCGCTCAGGGATCGGCGCCGGGGTTTCGTTCATTGCCGTCTCCATTTGCCATTTATGCCAATCAGCGGGTAAATTGCCGCCTGTATCGGCAATGATCAACCAGTCATTTCACGATTCACTTATCCCGATCCGCGCCGATTTCGAAAGGGCCAGCGCATCTCCACGTGACCAAAACGATGACACATGAATTGAATGACCGGACAGCGGCATTGGAATTGTTGCGGTGGTATATCGAAATGGGCGTCGATACCGCAACGTCAGAAACGCCCGCCGACTGGTTTGCACAAGCGAAGATCTCCCAATCTCCGCGCTCCTCCGGCAGCCATCAATTTGGCGAAAGCGCAGACAGGCCGAACCCGAAGCCGCCGGCTACACAGCGAACCGGATCAAGGCCCAGTCCCGAAATGCCATTATCGCCTGATGCGGCGATCATGGCCTCGCGGGAGAAAGCCCGCTCAGCGGCGACGCTCGACGAATTGCGTGAGACGCTTGCCAATTTCGACGGCTGCGGACTGAAGGCCACGGCAAAGAATATGTGTTTTGCCCGCGGCGACCCTGAAGCCCAAATCATGTTTATCGGCGAAGCGCCGGGCCGCGACGAGGACTTACAAGGGCTGCCCTTTGTCGGCCGCGCCGGACGGCTTCTCGACCACATGTTAGCTTCGATCGGATTAAGCGAGGACAGCGCCTACATCACCAATATCGTTTATTGGCGGCCGCCCGGAAACCGCACGCCGACGCCGCAGGAATCGCAGGTCTGCCGTCCCTTTCTTGAACGCCAAATCGAACTTGTCGATCCGAAAATCGTCGTCTTTCTTGGTGGCGCGGCGGCAAAGCAGATGTTGAATACGACGCAGGGGATCATGCGCCTGCGCGGCACATGGCGGACTTATTCGTCCGGCACGCGGGACTACAAGGCCATCGCCACACTGCACCCCGCCTATCTGTTGCGAACACCGGTCGCCAAACGGCATGCCTGGCGGGACCTGATTGCCATAAAGCTGGCCCTCGCCGCCGGAGGAAACACGGAAAAATGAACAAAATGAGAATGCGGGGTGGGAAAATGTCGGTTTGCGGAGGAGTGGCGCGATGAAGACTGTGAGCGAAGCTTTACTGCACCGATTTGCCCTGCCATCGCCCAGAGTCCCCCCCGAGCTCGAAAATCACCCCATGTTGCAGTATCTCGCCAACAGACGCTCCGTCCGCGCCTTCCGCGATACGCCGGTCGCGGCAGATCTGATCCATACCCTCGCAGCCCTCGCCCTTTCCGCGCCCACCAAAAGCGACCTTCAACAAAGCGATATTATCGTCATTTCCGATCCCGGGATCAGGGATCGGTTGAACAAACTGCTTGCCGGTCAGACCTGGATTGGAAAGGCACCCGCATTTTTGGTATTTTGCGGCAACAATCGCCGGCAGCGCCTGGTGCATGAGTGGCGCGGACGCCCATTTGCGAACGATCATCTGGACGCTTTTTTCAACGCTTCCGTTGACGCCGGTATTACGCTTGCCGCCTTTATCCTCGCGGCGGAGACCGTGGGACTTGGCTGTTGCCCGGTAAGCGCCATCCGAAACAAGGCGAAAGAGGTCTCTGCTCTCTTGAACCTGCCCGACCATGTCTTTCCCGTTGCCGGGTTGGGGCTCGGCTGGCCGGCCGGTGACGGCGAGATAAGTCTCCGCCTGCCGCTCAATGTTACGGTGCACACCGACTGCTATAGTGAAGCGGCGCTTCGCCAGTCAGTCGAAAACTATGACCGGCGCAGAGTTACGATTCAGCCCTATCGTACACAACGCCATCGATCCGACTATGGCGAAAGCAGCGATTATGGCTGGTCGGAGGACAAGTCGCGGCAATATTCAAAACCGGAGCGTGATGATTTCGGCGAATTCATCCGCGCCAAGGGCTTCGATCTGACGTAGCGGTGGCCGAACGACCGTTTCCAGCATCCGTAACCGCGCGGAGGATCAGGCAACTGATTGCACCGAACCTGGAGTAGGGATAACCATGGCAAAAATTGACGAAACCCGCCCCTTCATCGCCGTGCGTATTGCCGTCCTCACCGTATCCGACACGCGCACCGTCAAGGAAGACAAGTCGGGAACGCTGATCGCCAAGATGCTTCAGGAGGACGGCCACAGCCTTGCCGAGCACGCGATGGAAAAAGACGACGTGGCGGCCATCCGGGCGAAGGTGCAAGGCTGGGTCGATGACCCAGAGGTAGACGTGGTGATCACCACCGGCGGCACCGGCTTCACCGGCCGCGATGTCACGCCTGAAGCGCTCCGGCCGATCTTCGAGAAGGAGATCGAGGGCTTTTCAACCCTCTTTCACATGCTGAGCTACGAGAAAGTAGGCACGTCGACCATACAATCGCGGGCCTGCGGCGGCGTTGCCGGCGGTACCTATATTTTCTGCGTTCCCGGCTCGCCCGGCGCCTGCCGGGACGCCTGGCAGGGCATCTTGAAATACCAGCTCGACAACCGTCACCGGCCGTGCAATTTCGTCGAAATCATGCCGCGGTTGCTGGAGCATGTCGATAAGACGCCGGCAGAGTGAAATGTTGCGCCCGAGGCAGACCGGCCTATTGCGATGCGTCAATGCACCCCGTTCCTGCTGACACCCGCCTCCCATAAAGGCGGTCTGCAAGGCCATGCGACCAAATCAATGTTTTGACAATCCGTTGACACCTCCTTTGACTTGCCTCCGTTCCGGCGGCAAAGTCCGTTCATGGCTGTCAGCGATTCGCAAACCGGCCCGGACTTTCATTTTGAGCGGGTATTGACACGCAACGCCGGCGGGCCGGTCGCCGGCGTCGATGAAGCCGGCAGGGGCCCGTGGGCGGGGCCGGTCGTCGCGGCGGCCGTTATTCTCGATCCGGAAAACATTCCCGAGGGCCTCGACGACTCGAAGAAGCTTACGGCCGGCGTCCGCGACCGGCTGTTCGGCGCGATCGAAAATTCGGCGGCATTCGCCGTCGCCATCGCCGATGTCGACGAGATCGATCGGCTGAATATTCTGCGTGCCACGCTTGCCGCCATGCGCAAAGCCGTCATAAGCCTGCCGGTTCCGCCCGCCGCGGCCCTGATTGACGGCAATAAATCACCGCAGCTTCCCTGCCGCATCCGCACGCTCATCAAGGGCGACGGACGCTCTCTGTCCATCGCCGCCGCCTCCATCGTCGCCAAGGTCACGCGGGACCGCATTATGGACCGCCTCGCCACCGAGCATCCGGGCTATGGCTGGGAACGGAACAAAGGCTATGGCACGGCGGAGCACCGCACGGCGCTGGCAAGGCTCGGGGTGACCGTCCACCACCGCCGCTCCTTCCGCCCGGTCCGCCGGGCGCTTGCCGCTCTCACAACCGAATCGGCGGCCTAAAGCTCTAAAAGTTAACCAAAAATTAACCATCTGGACATCAGCATGAAAGCTCGTTAGGCATAGGCCTCTTGAGGGGCTGACTTGTCGCGCGTTTTGCATACCGTAGCGTTGTGGTGTTTGAGCGAAAGTTGCGTCCCATGGGTAAGTCGCGTCGGCCGCGTAAGGCCGCTTCCGTTGATCGCATTCTGATCGGTGAATGCACGGAGAAGCTCGAAGAACTGCCGGAAGCGTCCGTCGATCTCGTCTTTGCCGACCCTCCTTATAATCTTCAGCTCGACGGCGAGCTCCTCCGCCCCAATAACAGCCGCGTCGACGGCGTCGACGACGACTGGGACAAGTTCCGGAGCTTCGCGGCCTATGACCGCTTCACCGCTGACTGGCTCGCCGCCTGCCGCCGGGTGCTGAAGCCGGACGGCACGCTCTGGGTGATCGGCTCCTATCACAATGTTTTCCGCGTCGGCGCCAGGCTGCAGGATCTTGGCTACTGGATTCTGAACGACATCATCTGGCGGAAAACCAACCCGATGCCGAATTTTCGCGGCCGCCGCTTTACCAATGCCCATGAGACGCTGATATGGGCGGCGCGCGATGCCGAAAGCCGCTACACCTTCAACTATGACTCCATGAAGGCCCTCAACGACGATCTGCAAATGCGCTCCGACTGGCTGCTGCCAATTTGCGCCGGGCCTGAGCGGCTGAAGGACGGGACGGGCAAGAAAGTCCATCCCACACAAAAACCCGAGGCGCTGCTTCACCGCATCCTTCTTGCCGCCTCCAATCCGGGCGATGTCGTGCTCGATCCGTTTTTCGGCACCGGCACCACCGGGGCCGTCGCCAAGCGCCTTGGCCGGCGCTGGATCGGCATCGAGCGCGACCCGGACTATGCGCAAATCGCGCAGACAAGGATCGATGAGGTCACACCCCACGCGCCGGAAGCTCTGGCGGTCGCGCAGAGCAAACGCGCGGCGCCGCGCGTGCCGTTCGGCACTATTGTCGAGCTCGGCATTCTCGAACCCGGCCGCAAGCTCTGCGATCCGCGCCGGAAACATGTCGCCGAAGTCCGCGCCGACGGCACGCTCGCCTGCTCCAACGCCCAGGGCTCGATCCACAAGATGGGCGCCCATGTGCAGGGCGCCGACGCCTGCAACGGCTGGACCTTCTGGCATTTCGAACGGGGCGGCAAGCTGGTCGCCATTGACGAACTCCGCCAGAAGGCGCGCGTTCAGCTGGGCCTGCTGCCTGTCGCGGCCGAATAGGCTGTCAGGACCAACAACA
>CAYWBS010000173.1:0-6662 GCA_964456215.1 uncultured Hyphomicrobiaceae bacterium | reverse complement strand
ACGTCAGCGGCCGCGCCATGCCCATCTTGATGCCGGTCCAGCCATTGTCGTTATGGCTCGCCGTCACCATGGCGACGCCTTCGACGTCCAGCTCGAACTGGGCGAAATAGGCCATCGGCGAGAGGGCGAGGCCGATATCGTGCACCTCCATGCCGGCCGCCAGCAGTCCGGCGATCAGGGCTTCCTTCACCGACCCCGAATAGGAGCGGAAATCGTGGCCGACGACGATGCGCCGGGGCACGTCCCGTTGCCGGAAGAGCGTTCCGAGCCCGAGTCCGATGGCCTGCAATCCCATGAGATTGATCTCGTCGGGAAACAGCCAGCGGGCGTCATATTCCCTAAAGCCGGTCGGCTTGATGAAGGGCAGCCGTTCGAAATCGGCCGTGCCGGGTGTCAAATCAGCCTGTGGCGTCGGGAACATTCGGGACCTCTGATTATGAGCCCCAACTGTTAGCCGACCCGGCGCGCGATGCCAACATCATTGACAGAACTTTAGTCGGTCAGAATGAGATTGCGGCCCCTGAGATCGACGCTTTTCAGCTTGCCGAGAAAGGTCATGCCGAGCAGGGTGATATGTTTGGTCCCCGGCATGCCGACGGAGGCGCGTACATCGCGCACCGTGATATCGCCAATGCGGACCTGGTCGAGGACGACGGGCGCGGCAAGCGTCGCGCCGTTCGCCGTGCGCATGCGCATGGTATAATCACTTCTGGTCAGTCTCAGACCGATTTTTCGGGCGTCTTCATAGGTGAGGGAGACGAACGAGGCGCCGGTATCGACGAGGACTTCGACAGGGCTGCCGTTGATGTAGGCCGTCGTGTAGAAATGACCATTGCGGCCGGCGGTCAGCGTCACCGCCCGTTCAAAGCCGCTTTCGAACGATTTTTCGGTTTCCGTGGCGGACTGGCTATAGGCGTCATCGCCTATCGAGCGCACCGCGCCGGCGACGCCGGAAATCTCATCGAAATAATAAAGGCCGGCAAACCCCGCGCAGAAAAGCGTCAGCCAGACTGCGCCTTCCCGTGCGGCCTGCCGAATTCCGGAGCTCAACGCCATTGCACTCGAAGCCCGTTGCCGATCCGATCAGTCCAAGGCGGGAGGCCGTCCTTGACGCCCGGTTCGCTCCTAGAAGTATCCACGGAGCGTCAGGAAGTCTCCCGAGAACTCATAAGACCGCAAACGGCTTAAGAAACTCATACCAAGAAGGCTTTGATGCAGGGCTCCGGGCCGCGCGATCAGCGCTTCGACGTCGTTTGCCGAGACTTTGCCAACGGAAATGGACTTCAGCCGCACGCGGGCCGCGAAAGATGTTCCGTTGGCCGTGCGAACGGGAATTGTATAGTTAAGCTTATCAACATCATAACCGATCCGCCCGGCATCGTCCGGCCGCAAGACGACCGATGACGCGCCGGTATCGACGATCATGGTGATGAGGCCGCCGTTTACCCGCGTATTGGCGATGAAATGACCATCCGCCCGGCGGCGGATACGAACGGCATTCTCATTGCCCGGCCCCGGCGGCAGCGCCACCTCCACGCCCGCGGGAAAGAGTTCTCCCGCAACCCTGTGAACGACGGTCAGAAGTTCGAAGCGGTAGCTGTAGGCCGCAATCAGGACGAGGGCGAGGGCGCTCCAAATGATGAGATGGCGAAGCGCGGCAACCAGGTTGCGGTAGTAGGACGAAAAAATCGCCCCGCTCAGATAGATCAACAGCGCGACGGCGGCGACGATCCCGGCAAAGTCGGCGGCATCGAAGCCGGCGATCGTTCCGGCGTCGTGGCGAAGGATCAGGATAATCGCCGCCGATATCAACAATCCGAGCGCGACCCAGGCTGCCAATCTTTTCTCCTTCCGAATTCCACGGTTCGACAGACCACGCCGGCGCGGCGGCGATCATCAAAGCCGGACGTCACAGGGACATACCTTTGCCGGTCCAAAACGCGCGATGACCGCCTTCCCGCACGCCCATCCGCAGCACGCCCACGCCCGGAACAAGGTACAGCCACGCATCACACCGGCACGATGCGAATTCCGAATGGCGGCCACGCCGGCGGGAACCGGCGTGCGATTTGCTCCTTTATGAACTCCGAGCACCAGAATATAGCTAAGCAACCCGGTTAGGAATGGCAATTTATGATCGGAAATTTTTTTGGCCGCGAAAAGGCCGTGGACGGTCGAACGGGTGCCGGGCCGCGCTCCGCCAGCGCTGACCGCTTCACAATCTTTGGCTTTAAATCCTGGTTTTCCCGATAGAAACCAAAGTATTCGGAAGTTATTTTCAGCCGCGATTCACCGCCCCTATCGGCCATCAGACGATCAGCGTGTCAGGCGGTTCGCGCCGCCGTCGCAGCCGCTCCAGAATGAGATTTTTCTCTTCGTCATTCAGAACTTTTTTGCGCGGTGTCGCGCGCTGGGCAGGGGGGGGACTTTCAGTGCTACCGTCAGCGCCGCGGGCGGCTGCCGCCTTAATAGGCATTTGCGGCAAGGCCTGCATGACCCGCTGGCGCGGAAACCGGGCGATCGCCTCGGTTCCTTTGCGAAGCTCGCTCTTGATCTCCAGCATGCCGTTGTGAAGGTCCATCAATCCCTGAACAATCGGCAGGCCGAGCCCGGTTCCGCCTTCAGCGGTCTTATGCGCCAGCGAACCCTGGCCAAATGTCTTGAGAACCTGCGGGATTTCGTCCTTGGGGATGCCGGGGCCCGTATCGCGAACGGATAATGTCTGACCGCCGTCAATGGCTTTCGATGTCGTGACGGTGATGTGTCCGCCGGCGGGAGTGAACTTGACGGCATTGGATAACAGGTTCAGGCAGATCTGGCGAATGGCGCGCTCGTCGGCCCACAATGGCGGCAGATCGTGATCCAGCGCCTGCTCGATCTTCTGTCCTTTCTGTTCGGCCTTGAGTTTGATGAGGCGGCAACAATCCTCGGCGATTCCGGAAAGTTCGACCGGCGCTTCCGCGAGCTCATAGCCGCCGGCTTCGATGCGCGAAAGGTCCAAAATCTCATTAATGAGCTTGAGGAGATGCTGGCCGCTTTCATTGATATCTTCGGCATATTCCTTGTAGGTCGAAATCTGATGGGGTCCGAGAATTTCCGATTTCATGACCTCGGAAAAGCCGAGAATGGCGTTGAGCGGCGTTCTGAGTTCATGGCTGATCGTCGCCAGAAACCGCGATTTCGCGTAGTTCGCGGATTCCGCGCGCCTTCTGGCTTCGTCGGAATGCGCCTTGGCCTGCTCGATTTCGGCGATGAGCAATTCTTTTTCCGCCTTGTATCCCAGCATGGCGACGACATTCTCGTTCAATCCGCGTATCAGGAATACGAAATAGAGGTGGATGCCCGTCGCCATGGCGGCCATCGCCCAAAAGAAACTGTCCTCCATCGAGACGAAGCGCAGGACCAGGGCAAGCGTCATCGGAATTGTCCCGGCATAGACGATGGGCATGATCGTCGAAGCAAACATCACACGCATCGCGACGACGACAATTATCGACGCGAACAGAAATATGTAGGCCGAGAATGCGCCGGGATCAAAGTGGACCAGGGCGATGCCCGCCCAGCAGACGCCATAAAGAAACTCGGCGGCGGTCAGTTTCGCGCGCCAGCGCACGACATCGGCCTCGGCCCGCGGATCCTTCGTGAACATTCTGCACAGCGCCAGCAGAACGCCCTTGGCGATGAACACCGACGTCACCCAGAATATGAGTTCGTTGAGCGGCGCCCATAGGCCAGCCGTAAGGGCGATGAGCAGGGCGAGCAGCGGTATCGTCAGCGCGGCGCCAAGCTCATTCTTCACGAACATCAAGAGAAGATCGTATTCGAATTCCGGCTTTATCCGGGAGCCAAAGGCAAGCTTCTCGCGCGCGTCCGATACCGACTTCGCGGTTCGCTTCTGCGCTCTGCTGGCGGGGCGCTGCGTGACGCCTGAATGCTCTCGGACAGCAATATCCATCAATTTCGAAAGCCCGCTTATGGGTGGCGAACGAGGACCGCCGCAAACACCTTGGGCATTTGAATTTACAAAGCCATCACCGGGGCTTGCGGGCCGCGTTTCATGTGATTTTTGCGGAATATTACTAAATTCGCGTTTATCACCCGGCAATGTGTTGTTAACCATAATGGTGGCGATGGCCGCATTCGTGCGGCGATTGAGCGGCGATTGGGCGGAAATAGAGGCTTCCAAGCGATCTCGCCGAACTAATTCGTTCACGCGAATTTTCGATAGATCGCCTAAAAAACGTGATTTTCCGGCACCATATCTTTGAATTGTCCTTGGCGAATTGATAAAATATGTTTGAGAGCGGCGTTGATATGTTTGCTGAATGTTGGGGTATGCTGCGAATGAGCGGCCAGGCGTTTCCATGAAGATCATCGAGGACAGCCGCGCGCCCAATCCGCGGCGGGTGCGTATTTTCCTGGCGGAAAAGGATATTGAAATTCCCTTCGAACAGATCGAGATCATGAAGGGCGAGCACAAGACGCCGGAATTCACGTCCCGGAACCCCATGCAAAGAGTTCCGATCCTTGTTCTCGAAAGCGGCACGGTGATTTCGGAGTCGGTGGCGATCTGCCGTTATTTCGAGGAACTCGAACCCGAGCCGCCATTGATGGGAAAGGATCCCCTGGACAAGGCGCGCGTTGAAATGTGGAACCGCCGCATGGAGTTCAACCTCCTATATCCGATTGCTCAGATTTTTCGCCACACGCATCCGGCGATGGCGCCATGGGAGGTTCCCCAGGTGCCTGACTGGGCCGAAGCCAATCGTCCGCGTGTATCGGAAACGCTGGAGCTTCTCGACAAGGAATTGGCAGGCCGGCCATTCATCGCCGGGCCGCGGTTCTCGATCGCCGACATTACCGCCAAGGTGGCGATCGACTTCATGAGGCCGGCGCGCATCGAATGGCCGGAAGGCCTTGATAATCTCAGGCGGTGGTATGAAGACGTCTCGGCCCGCCCGAGCATGAAGATGCCCGAAAAGCCTGCTGAAAAAGTCAAAGTCGAAGGACATTGACGCCGCTGGTTGCCGGGCGCGGGGACGTCATGTTTTTCCATCTCATCGGCAGCGGATCGCGCTGCCGGAATTCGGGGCATGAGCAAGGAATTACGACGACTTGTTGGCGATATTCGCCGCTGCCGGATATGCGCCGATGAGCCGGCGGGCCGGCCATTGCCGCACGAGCCGCGCCCGGTATTGATCGTCGAGCCGACGGCCAGACTGTGCATTTGCGGCCAGGCGCCGGGGAGCCGCGTTCATGCCTCGGGCCGGCCCTTCACCGACCCCTCCGGAGACCGGCTCAGGGAATGGATGGGGGTCACGCCTGAAGAATTCTACGACGCCGCCAGGATTGCGATTGTGCCGATGGGGTTCTGCTTTCCGGGCCTCGACGCCAAGGGCGGGGATCTGCCGCCGCGGCCGGAATGCGCCCGCCATTGGCGGTCACGGCTTTTCGAACATCTCGGCGGCCTGGAGCTTATCCTGCTCGTCGGCAATTACGCGCAGAAATGGCATCTCGGCGGGCGCTTCTCGGGAAACCTCACGGAAACCGTGCGCGGCTGGCGCCACTTCGCGGAAGGCCGATTTCAGCCCGCATATCTGCCATTGCCGCACCCCTCCTGGCGGAACAATTCATGGCTCAAAAAAAACCCATGGTTCGAAGCGGAAATATTGCCCTATCTCAAGATGCGCGTGCGGTCTTTGATTGACGGATGAGAATAATTGATTGAGGGATGAGATAAATTCTTTACTAGGCGCAAGTTGCGGAATAAAGTTTTAAATCCGTTACAATAATCAGAACAAGTTATATTGTTTCGTCAGTGGGTGAAATTTTTTGACCAAGTCGGTGGCATGTTGTCACTACCGGAAATGGCGGCTCAACCATTCAGAGGGCTTTGACTCATCTCGAAACGAGAGTGAGGCATTGTTTTTTGTCTCGCCAGGCCGCGTCCCGCGAGGGTGTTCCTAAGAATGCGCGCATAAAAGCGGAATTTCGAGGGGCCCGAGGTGCATTTCGATATTCATAATTAAAGAGATTGTTGGATGTTCGATAAAATTGACCGTAAGATTCTGCGGATCTTACAGAATGACTGCACTATTGCAGTGGCGGAAATCGGCAGGCAAGTCGGACTTTCGACGACGCCTTGCTGGCGGCGAATTCAAAAGCTTGAAGAAAGCGGGATCATTCGCTGCAGGGTCGCCCTGCTCGATCCGACGAAAGTCGATGCCGGCGTCACGGTGTTTGTTTCGATATCGATCAGCCAGCACACCCATGAGTGGCTGCGCCGGTTTCACGAAGTCATCAGCGCGTTTCCTGAAGTCGTGGAATTCTACCGTATGAGCGGCGACGTGGATTATTTGCTCAGGGTCGTCGTCTCCGATATCGGCAAATATGACCAATTCTACAAAAAGCTCATCAAGAACATCGAGCTCAGCAATGTCAGTTCGGCGTTCGCCATGGAGCAGATAAAGTTCACGACCGAAATCCCGTTGTATGACAATGGCGGCAATGATGGATCGGGGGACTAGTGGAGCGAATTTGACATTTGAATCCCGCTTGCAGCAGGTGTGTTATCAAATGTCAAATTCAATAGTTCCACTAGACTCAAATATTTCCTAGTGGTTCGATTCCAACATTTACAAACGGGGGTGCAGCACATGGGA
>CAYWBS010000172.1:0-6670 GCA_964456215.1 uncultured Hyphomicrobiaceae bacterium | reverse complement strand
CTAACGGCCGAGATTCAGCGGGAGTTTCCCGAGCTGGCCGTCGTCGGCAGCGGCATCTATCACGGCATCAATCCCGGCATGGGGTGGCCCCTGGCCGTCTCCGCTGGGCTAATAGGCAATGGACGGCGCGATCTACTTGCCGCTTTGGGTCCGCTCGCGATCGGTCATTTCCTTGCTATGGTCGGCATCCTGCTGCCCTTTGCTGCCATGACCGCTCTGGTTGCGTTTCAACGAGAAATTCGCATTGGAGCGGGCTTGCTTGTCGTCCTCGTCGGCATTTATCTGCTCATAAACCGGCGCCACCCCCGTTTCCTGGCGCGGATAAGGCCCACGCAACTTTCCCTATGGTCATTTGCCGTGGCAACGGCCCACGGTGCGGGGCTCATGCTGGTGCCGAGCTACCTAGGCCTATGCCGGGCGGAAGAACTGGGTTCCGGGCACGAAGCCGCAGCTGAATTGATAGGCGGTAATCTCTGGACAGCCATGACCGTGTCAGTCGTTCATACCATGGCCATGATCTTCAGCGGTGGAGTCATGGCGTTTATCGTTCACGAATGGCTAGGCCCCAAATTCATCTCCAGGAGCTGGTTCAATCTCGACATCGTGTGGGCGCTGAGCCTGATTCTCGTCGGCGGTATCGGCTTTGTGAACGCTGCATTTTGGACCTAACATCTGTGACTGGTCATCGCCTTTGCCGATGTCAGGAATGGGTCTTGGCTGCGTGAAAACAGAAGCATTGCAAAAGTCTGGATAAAGCCATTCTACATAAGCCAGACTGAAGTGACGTCGCTAGCAACTTGGATCTCCAGATAGAAATTATTGGCGAATGGAATGCTACGTCCTGGACTGATTCATTAGTTTTCGTACAAACTAGGTCAGAGGCGGAAGCCCTTTGCTGTAGCACTGCGCGACTGAGCAACACCCAATAACGGACGTCCATGACTTTGCTGTCGCATGAAGTCACTTGCCACTTCGAATGTCTCTGATGTGGACAGCGCGGTCGAAGGTCGCGCTTGCCAACCATCTGGTCGCAATGTCGGACCTTGGCCCCCCCTGCGACATACAAGACCTTGAAAATTCCGTCCGGACCACTCCAGAAAGCCGAAGTCCGATACGGTATTGACGCCACGTTCAGGGGTATACGGTCTGATAATGCCGACCGCTGAATTTCACAATTTCGGAGCGCCATCTTCGGTAGTAGAATGATCGAATCATCTCCGATCGGTTCGTTGAGTCGGACATGTTTTGCGGGGGGCTCAGCGGGGGCAAAGCAATTGCGTTGGCCAATTATCATCATCGGCACGTTGGCATCATTGGGGCTTATCGGCGTCAGCGTTGGCGTCAATTTTCAGTTCGGCGCTTCCATTGGACGAACCGGGTTTGACGCCGTACTTTACGGCGGCGCAGCCGGGCTCGCCGATATCCTCAAGGCGGCCTGCCCATTGCTGATCGCCTGGGCGATGCGCGAGCGAAATATCGCTGCCGCTGGGGCCGGAATTTGCATCTTGGTCGCGTGCATTATCCTGTCCTTCACAAGCGCCATCGGATTTTCGGCTCTGAACCGCGCCGGGACCACCGGCGCTCGCACATTGAACAACATGCAATTCGAGCAACTCCGCGCCGAGCAGGCACGGCTCCGCGAAAAGTTGAGCTGGCATCCACGCCACCGGCCCGCCGCCGTCGTCGCCACCGACATCATTGCGGCAGAGCAGAATTGGCGCTGGAAGACGACCAGGGGCTGCAAGAACGCCACGGTGCCGCCGAGCATTGCTTTTTGTGATCACTACCGAGGTCTCGTGACGGAACGTGCGATCGCGCAAGACGAAGCCAAGCTTGACCGGCGCCTGAAGGAAGTCCGAACGAAGCTTGAAGGAATTGATCCTTCAGCCATTTCTTCCGGCACCCACCCGCAGATCGCAACATTATCGCATCTATCCGGCCAGCCGCCGGAGACCGTTCGGACCGGCCTCATCATCCTTCTGGCGTTGGTCGTCGAGTTTGGATCATCCTGCGGACTATTTCTGGCATGCAGCGCCGCGCGGCGGCAGAGAAGCTTATCTCCCTCCGGAAATACGAATGGCCGAGCGCATAATCGGCGCAAACCTGCAAAGCCAAGGCTTATCTATTCGGCGACCGAAAAGGTTCGTTCGGACGACACCGAACAATCCGCCGCCCGAAGCTTCCTGAACCTTCGCACCGAACCTTCAAAAGGTTCAGCGATCGGCGCGACGGAATTGTTCAACCGCTACATGATCGAAGGGAAAATCCGTTGGTGGCCTAAGGTCTCCCAGCGCCGCTTCGGCGCGCTGATGGCCGCCCTCGGCCATAGGGAGAAAAAGCGATGCGGCAAAACCGGGCGTGTCCAATATTGCGGGCTGTCGTGGAAGGCGGATCGACAGGAGAAGCTAGCAGCTTGATTGATCATGTCAGACCGAACCAATGATGATGAAATTTCAGGTAGACCGAGAGCGGGCACGAATAGTGCGCGTACGCCAAAGAACTCATCCAATGGCGTTGATCTTGGCTCCATCGCCTCGGCGGCAAAACAAGAGGCATTCGCTCGCGAGCTGTTGAAAGGCACAAATCAGAGCGCCGCCTACCGCGAAGTGTTTCCGCAATCCAGGAAGTGGAAGGACAAGACCGTCCACGAGAAAGCATCTCGCCTCGCTGGCAAGGTTCGGGCAAGGGTCGAGCAGCTTAAAGAAGAGGCGGCGAACGCCGCCAAACTCGACCGCGCCTGGGTGCTGAACCAGCTTCATAAAGTGGTCGCGCGCTGCATGCAGATCAAGCCGGTCTATGTCTCAGTCCAGCCGACCGGCGAATATGTCTTCAACGCTATGGGCGCAAACAAGGCGCTTGAGCTGCTCGGCAAGGAGCTTGGCATGTTCGTCGAGCGCCGAGAGAACACTAACGCCGTCTACCATATTTCCGACGAGCCGATGACCGAAGACGAGTGGGCGGAGCGTTTCGCTTCGGGGCCCCAGAACGTGCGCCATTGAGCGCCTTTCAGCGGAGAGGACTATGATCGCGGAAACACTGACTTTTGATACGTCTTTGCGCGCGCGTCATCGGCTATTACTGCGCGGACTATGGTTCGGCCAAGGTTTTGCAAATTCCGGCCAAGGGTGAGGCTCACCACAAGAGGGCAACGAAACGATGATCATCACGGAAGAACAGTTGCGGAGGTTGGGGCTTTTCTATCGACAACCGGAAAAGCAAACTTGCGGTGCCAAGACACGTAGAGGAACGCCGTGCAAGGCCCAAGGTTTGGGTCGCGGCGGCAGGTGCCGGAACCACGGCGGAATGAGTACCGGGCCGAAGACGATCGAAGGCCGACAGCGCATATCCCAGGTGCAGAGGCGTCGATGGGCGCAATACCGCAAAGAGCGAGGCTCTATCAAGCGGTAGGGGAGCAGTGGGAGGAGCCGGTCATCGCCGATGATTTCGACAGCTACCACAGGATTGCCGACGCCATCCGCACCCCTGTTGTGGGCGGCGAGAACCATTTCACCCATCACGACCTGAAGCCGTTCTTCGCCAGCGGCAAGATTCCAATCCTGCAACCCGGCATTTTGCGCGGCGGGTACGCAGAGCTTAGGATCATCACCGATCACGTGCACCGCGCCGGTCTCTGCCGTCAGACGAACCCGCTGAGCCGCGATCCAGTTCTAAGAGCGCGTTTCCCGTTCGATGATATAGATGCCGCTCGCCAAAAGGATCACCGCGCCGAGCAACGTCCAACCATCAGGAAATTGTCCCCAGATAAGAAAACCAAATAAGATTGCCCACAGAAGACCCGAAAATCTGAACGGCGCGACCAAAGCCGCATCGCCAAGTCGAAAGGCCTCTATCATCAGAAAATGTGCGGCAGCTGACAATATTCCATTCAATATGAACCATCCCGCCGCCGAGGGCGGAACCGGCTTCCAGCCAAATAGGGCCGTCGTTGAGGCGGCCACTATGACCAATAGCGAGGACCAGACGAGAATGGAAATAGACGTTTCGGTCACTGAAAGCCTGCGGGTTATCGCATCCCGCGTTGCAGCGGCGATAGCCGTCAAAAGCGGAAAAATGAGGAGCCAATGAAAGCTCACGCTACCGGGCCGAATAATCACGAGAACGCCCGCAAAACCCGTCAGGACTGCCAGCCAACGCCGTATTCCGACCTTCTCGCCGAGAAGGGCGGCTGACAGTGCCACGACGAAAATTGGACTTGAAAAGGCGATTGCAGTGACCGTCGCGAGCGGCAGCAAACTGAGGCTCAGGACAATCAGGCCCATTGTCACGGCAACGCATACTCCGCGAAGTAATTGTCCCTGTCCATCGGTGAACGCGAGCGCCCGCCAACCAGTGACCCAATGGATGTAGGGGGTGATCACCAGGAACGAACAGCATTGTCTGATGGCAATGACCTGCCCGACAGGATAAGTTTCGGTCAAAAGTTTGGATACGGCGTCGTTCAGTGACAGGAACGCCGATCCAAGGAGCATGGCGGCGATCCCTTTTGCAGGCGATGAGAGATTGGACTTAGAAAGCATGGATCGCAGGCTCAATATGTGGCGCAGTCAAACGAAGCCGATATATACGAGGCAGAAGACGCCCCATGATCATTGCCGAAAAATGGCTCGACGCCGAAGACATTCTGAAAGGTATCTTGGCGTGGGCTGAGATTGAAAGCCCGTCATATCACGTAGCCGGTGTTAACCGGATCATGGTTTTGGCGGAGGCCGAGATGGCGGACCTTGGCGCGGATGTGACGCGAATTCCCGGCGCTGAAGGCTATGGCGATATCGTTGTGGCCAAGTTTTCGAACGGCGCGGAGATAGATGTTCCGGGCGTATTGATTCTCAGCCATCTCGATACGGTTCATGAGCTTGGAACGCTTGATACGCATCTGAAAATCCGTCGTGACGGAGAAAAAGTCTTTGGACCGGGCGTGCTCGATATGAAGGGCGGGGTCCGGCTCGGCGTCGAAGCTTTCAAGGCTCTAAGAAGCGCTGGTCTGACGCCAAAACTTCCGCTGACCTTTATGTTTACGCCGGATGAGGAAATCGGAAGCCCGTTCGCTCGGCCCCACATTGAGGCTGAGGCGCAAAAGAACCGATACATTTTGGTGCCGGAACCGCTTCGGCCCTGGGGCGATATTGTCACTGGCCGCCACGCCATTCAGCGGTATTTCGTGAAGACCATCGGAAAGCCGTCCCATGCCGGGCTTACCAAGCGCGAAGGACGGAGCGCCATTGCGCAGATGGCACGGATCATCAGCCGTATTGAAGAGATGAATGATCATGACCGGGAGATGACCTATGCGGTCGGCAAGGTCCATGGCGGCACATTCGTGAATGTGGTGGCCATCGAGTGCCTAGCGGAGGTTCTTTGCGTTGCGCCCTCAGTGGAGCGCCTTGAAGAAGTGCGGGCAAATATGCGGGCGCTGGCGGGCGAAGAAGATGGCGTGCGTACTGAAGTCGAGCAGGGATTGCTCCGGCCCGTCTCTCTACCTCATGACGGCACAATGGCGCTCTATGAAATAGCCCGGAGCATCGCCGCAGAAATTGGAATTGATCTCACCCACTGCCGTTCCGGCGGCGGCAGCGATGGTAACTTCACCGGCGCGCTCGGCCTGCCGACCCTGGACGGGCTCGGCGTCGCAGGCGCGGGCGCGCATACATTTGGCGAGCATCTTCTGGTGTCGTCGCTTTTGCCGCGATGCCGCTTGCTTGCCGGGCTGTTGGGCACGCTTGGTTGATTGACCTCTCGCGCCTGCCGGGTGGGGCGGTGGTCCAAGTGGTAAGGTTTGGACAAGGTTTAAACAAGGTTCAGTTGATGTCGAAATCGGGCTTCAGGACCTTAAATCGGCAACAGCCGACGTTCAAAGCGACGTAAGTTCTTAGGGGTCGGCTGACATGATCATCTCTGACATCCGCACTCATCTTCTGTCTGTGCCGTTTGCCGATCCGCCGAAAACGGGGTTCTTGACGCTCGGGGATATCGATTTGCTGGTGGTCGAGGTCGAGACGGCTTCGGGTATCGTTGGCACCGGCCATTTGCATCCCCTGGCGGGTGGCCTGCGGACGCTGGAGATGTGTATCCACGAGATGCTGAAGCCCTTGCTGATCGGCCAGAACGCACGTCAGGTCGAAGCGCTGTGGCAGAAGATGTGGCAGGCGACGTTCATTCAAGGCCGGATGGGGATCACCGTCATGGCGATGTCGGCCCTAGATATTGCGCTTTGGGATGCGGTCGGACGATCAGAAGGAAAACCGCTCTGGCAACTCTGGGGTGGAAGGCCGGACCCGCTTCCGGTCTACGGCTCCGGATGTTTCCGTGGCCTCGGCCATGACGGCATGATCGAGAAGGCCGAGCGGTTCGTGGCCGAAGGCTTTTCTGCTATCAAGATGCAGGTTGCCCACCTGTTCACCCATGACGAAGATGTCGCCAACGTCCGCGATATGCGCGCGGCGCTACGGGACGCCATCGAAATCATGGTCGACGTCAATCAAGGCTGGACGGCGGAGGAGGCGATTACCGTCGGGCGGCGGCTGGACGATCATAACATTTCCTGGTTGGAGGAGCCGGTCATCGCCGATGATTTCGATGGCTACCACAGGATCGCCGACGCTATCCGCACCCCCGTCGTCGGTGGCGAGAACCATTTCACCCATCACGACTT
>CAYWBS010000171.1:0-6681 GCA_964456215.1 uncultured Hyphomicrobiaceae bacterium | reverse complement strand
CGCCGGCCTTGACCGCGTCCATCTGCGATATGGGCGTAAAGCAATGGCACGCGCAGGGTTTGTTCAAGGCGTGGGCTTCATCGACGATGGCGTCGAGTTCCTCGTAGGTCATGTTGCGGACATCCGGCTCTTCATTGTCGGTGCCGCCGCCACCGGAATGGCAGGCCTTGATGACATCGGCGCCCTGGCGGACGGCGAGCCGCGCCTGACGGCGAAGCTCCCAGGGGCCGTCGCCGGTCAGGAACGGGTCGGTGCGATGGGCCGCTTTCGGAAGGATGAGTTCAAGATGCGAGCAGGTCATGATGGCGAAGCCGCTGACCAGAATCCGCGGGCCGGCGATGCAGCCGGCATTGATGATATCGCGGACGGCGACGGTTTCCTGCGTGAACAGGCTGCGGCTTGAGAGCAGCCCCATGTCGCGCAAGGTCGTGAACCCCATTTCGAAGCAGAGCTGCGCCTGGAAGAGGGCATACATCTGTTGCAGATGCGGGGTGACCTCCCATTGCGCGACCCGGTAATTCTTGAAGCACCGGTTGTTGAACATGCCGATGTGGAGATGGATGTCCATCATGCCGGGCATCACCGTTTTTCCCGATGCGTCCAGTATGGCGGCGTCCGGCGGAACTGTAACGCTGCCTTCGGCACCGGCCTCCTTGATGGTTTTTCCCTCGACAATGATGACGGCATTCTGGATGGGTTCGGCTCCGGTCGCATCGATCAACCGGCCGGCTTTGATCGCGGTCACACTCATAGTCGATTCCTCAGGCGTATGGCCATTGTTTGTCGCTCCGCCGCCAGGTCACGGCATTACAACCACGGTTCAGCAATAAATACAGTATTTCACCAGGCAAACTATCTTAGCATTTCCACTTCGTCAAACGCTGCCGCGGTCCATTCGCGACCCTTCCAAGGCGGGAGCAATTGTCAGTCTCCTTCCGGGGCGGCGGCGGGAACGGTCCTGCGCCCGCGCAATGAAGACGTTATACCGTAAACCGCGGTGGCAAGTGCCAGAGTCAGGATCACCAGCGTGATCGGCCGCAACAGCACCGTCGTCAGATCGCCTTGATGGATCGTCAGGGCTCGTGCCAGGTTCTGCTCGATAATCGGCCCCATCACGAAGGCAAGGACGGTGGCGACGACCGGAATATCGATCTTCTGGAACAGATAGGCGATGGCGCCGAGAACCAGCACCATGATGACATGCGCCACATAGGTGTTATAGGCAAACGCGCCGAGAACGATGAGGAGCATGACGAACGGACCGAGCATGCGCCGCGGCACACGGGCGATGAGGGCAAAAATGTTGGTGCCGAACAGGCCGACCACAAGCAGACAGACATTCACGAAAATCAGGCCGACGAAAACCGTGGCGATGAAGACCGGGTCGTCGCGGAACAGCAGCGGGCCGGGCACCACCCCCTTGCTGATCAAAACGCCGAGAAGAATTGCCGCCGCGCCGGAGCCGGGAATGCCCAGCGCCAGCGACGGAACGAGCGTGCCCGCCACCACGGCGTTATTGGCGGTCTCTGGTGCCGCAAGTCCTTCCTCGACGCCGGTGCCGAATTCGGCGGATCTCTTTGACCAGCGCTTCTCCTCGCTATAGGCGATAAGCGCGCCGATCGAGGCGCCCGCGCCGGGGATCGCACCGATCGCCGTGCCGATGAGGCTGCAACGAATCCATGTCGGAATGAGGCGCCGGACGTCGGCTCGCGTCACACGGTTGCGCTCCTTCAAGATATGGCGCGCTTCCTCGGCGAGTTCGGCCTTTTCGATCGTGCGCCGGTGGTCGACCAGAAGCCGGAATGCCTCCGGGCCGGCCAACAGGCCGATGATGATCACGACGAGTGGAACGCCTTCCATGAGGTAAGCCTGATCGAAGGCAAAGCGGATGCCGCCGAAACCGGAACTGCCGACGGTCGCGATCAGCAGGCCAAGCCCGGTCGCCAGGAAGCCGCGCGCCGCGTCCTTGCCGAAAAAGCTGCCGATAATCGACAGGCCGAAAATGCCGAGCGCGAACATCTCGCCCGGACCGAACATCAGCCCGAAATAAGCAAGTGACGTCCCGGACAGGATAAAGATCAATGTACTCGTCATGCCGCCGATAACGCCGGAGAACAGGGATATCCGAAGCGCCTTGCGGGCCAGGCCCTTCTGCGACATCTGGTAGCCGTCGAGCACCGTCACCGCCTGCGCCGGCGTTCCCGGCGTGCGGATCAGAATGGCCGGAATGGAACCGCCATATTCCGCCGCGGAATAGATCGCCAGGAAGAACAGGATCGCCTGGTCCGTCTTCATCGCGAATGTCAGCGGAAACAAAAGCGCAAGCGATTGGGAACTGCCGAAGCCCGGCAGCGCGCCGAAGAATATGCCGAGCAGAACCCCGGCAAAAATCGTCGCCAGCATGACGGGAGCCGAAGTGGCCTGTATCGCGCTGAAAAAGTTTGCAAGGACATCCATGAGGTGCTTGACCGGCTCATATTAGTAGAAGAAGAGTGGCAGGAACTTCAGGGGAAGCTGAACCTTCAAGGCGAGCCCGAACGTTGCCCACAATATCAGGGTGGCGAGCGCCGCCGCGCCAAAAGCAAAGGCGATCCAGGACGGAATCCAGCTGATGAGGCTCGGGACAAGCAGGACCAACAGGAAAGCAAATGTCGCAATCTCAAAGCCAAGCGGCTCCAAAAGAAGCGCATAGGCCGTGACCAGGACTATGACCACGGCGAATTCGCCCCAGTGGACCTGAAACGTTTCGCCGGGCTCGGCATGTTCGTCGGCGGCGGGCACGAGGCCGCGCAGAAGTATGATAAAGCCCCATATCGACGTGAAGGCCAGCACCAGCCGGGGGAAAAAGCGTCCCCCGGATAGCCCTCCAGCAGTGGCGGCGCCATATTGAATGTTTCGTAAAAAAGGCCGGCCAGACCGGCCATGACCAGCGCCGTTATGGCAAGGACAGCGCCCTTGACGGGGATTTTGATTTGCCCCGGTTGATCTCCGGCTTTGTTGTCACTCCCTGTCGTCATGCAACTGTCCTGGAATTTCCCATTGCACCGTCAAGGTCCCGTGCATGCGCCCCAACGTTCTTGAAACCCGGAGCGCCATCTTTCGCCTGGCGCCGGGCCTTGGCCCCAAATGATCCGGCCTGCCGGAAGTGGCGATCAGCGAACGCCTCCCACCATCGAAGCAGCCAAATGTAATTCAACGGCGAGAGGAGGCGGATAGCTATTTCTTGATGATGCCGTTTTTGATCATGAACGCGCGCGTTTCCTTGAGGCCCGCCCTGAAGTATTTGTCGAGCCATGCACGGTCGCCATAGAATTCGGGGATCACGTGCGGCGTACGTTTCAGATAATTTTGATAGTCTTCAGAATCGGTCACCGCCTTGGCAGCCGCCGCAAGCTTGTCCATCGCTTCCTTCGGCGTGCCTTTTCTGACCATGAACCCTTGCCATTGATGCGGGATCTCATAGGTGCCGCCCTCTTCCTTGATGGTTGGCACATCCTTCCAATTGGGATCGTCAAGGCGGGTTTCATTCAGCAGCACGAGCGGGCATATAACGCCGGATTTGATATGCGCGTTCCACCTGCCGGGCTGCGCGAAGCCGACGCGCAAATGCTTGCCGACCACGTCCTTAACGACGCCGCCGGTTCCCTGATAGGGCACGAACCTGACGTTCAGTCCAAGATTTTTAAACAATGCCACATGGTGGCGATGATGGTTCGAGCCGACCTTGTTCGAGCCCATGGCGAGCTTGCCGGGGTTTTTCTTCGCGTAGGCGACGAGATCCTTCCAGCTCTTGATATCCGGGTCGTCGCAGCGGACCGCGATGCCGTAGAGATGCTTCTCGACGCGCGCGATCAACTGAAAATCGTCATAGGTTTTCTGGAAATGCGGAAGGTTGAAATAACCCATGAAACTCGCGCTCACATGCAAAAGCGTGTAACCGTCGGCCGACTTGCCGCTGACATAGATGACCGGCTCGTGGTTTGAGCCGCCGCTCTTGAAAAAGACATTAACGGGAACGCCGAGCCGCTCGGGCTTCGCCATCTCCTTTGCCATCATCTGGCACCAGCGCGCCGCGCCGGAGCCCGGCTTTGTCGTGCAGATCAACTCGATCGGCTTCGACGGAAACTTGTCGGCTGCTTGAGAAACATTCAGTGTCAATGCTGCTGGCGCACCGAATAGCACGGCGGCCAGGAACGGCTTGAAGATTCCGCGTCCCATCAACCACTCCTTTCATCAGAGCGTTTCGGCCTGGCGATCAGGCTCTTCTCCCATTTTCCTTCGGCCAGGATTTTATTTCTTCGCACGCCGTGAGTTGGCCGCCCTCCGGCTGAAAAACTATTCTTCCGGCTCGAAGCCCTCGAGAAATCTCGGGCCCGACATCGTCCCGTCGGCGGCCTTGCCGATAATGCCGTGGGACAGATCCTTGATCGCGAGGAAAAGGACGTCTTCCTCGGGTGTCGCGACCATCGAATGCTCGACATTCGCCGGCACATAGACGACGGTACCGGCGGGCGCCAGGAATTTCTGCCCATCGATTTCGACGGCCAGCGTTCCCTGAAGGACATAATTGAATTGTTCGTTCGGATGGGTATGGACACGCGATCCCGTCCCCCGCGGCTTGCGAATATAACCGACAAGCATCCGCTCGCCCTCGACAACGCCGCCCTTCGACGTCGAGTAACCCGTTCCGGCGGGAACGATATCGAGTGCCGCCATTTCGAAATGGTACTTTCCGGCTCCGGCTTTTATAGCGCCTTCGGTTTTCGTTTCCTGCATAGACATTCCCGAGACCCTCGGACAGCGCACTCGATCAATTGATGCTTTGACTCTCCTGGTTTGCAGTGTACACCGTGGGTGCATTTTATGGCAATCTGCAATTTCCGGGCGCCGGCGCCCGCGAAGACGCAGCGAAGACTATTATGCCCAAAAAAGGCGAGGTTGAGCCCGCCAGGCGGGCCGCGAAACAAAGGCCGGTCCCGACCGGCATCTTATGGCGGAGGGGCCGAGGCTTTTCCGAGACGTCTGTCGCCCGTAGGATCGCGGTTTATGAACACTCGCACGCCATCGCGAAAATGCCGGTTTGCAGAGATCAAGTCCTCACAATTTGACGAATTGCCAATCAGGGAGCAGGCCGATGAGTGAAACAGCCGCCAAGACCGTCAACAAGGGCGCGGTAAAAGCCGGCATTGACAACACCATCTTCAAGCTGACGGAAATGGCCGGAATGAAGGCCGGCGCAAGTTATTCGTCAGCCTTCGGTCCGGTCATCGAGGGCGAACGCACGCAGGTCGGTCTCATCAAGAAAGCCAAAGGGACCGGCGCGCATTTGCATTCGCATCCCAACGAACAGTGGAATTATGTCGTGCAGGGCAAGCTCCGTGTGACCATAGGCGATCATACGGAAATCGTCGGGCCGGGCACACTCCTTTATTTTCCGCCAAACGTCATGCACGCGACGGTGGCGCTGCCCGAGGAAGACGTCTATTTCTTCGTCGCCAAGGATCTCTCGCACGGAATCGAGGGCACTATTAAGGACGGCGAGGCAAAGGGCGCCTATTATGAGCCGGGTTTCGAGCCGGAGAGCGAATAGCCGGACAAACAAAGGCTATTTGAACCCCGCCGGGATATCGCTTCGCGCCAGTCAAGGGACCGATCAAAGTTGCGGGCGGGCGCAAAGCCCGGCTCAGCTCGCCTCATTTGGTGCCCTAACGCGCGCGCAAGCATGGGAAGGGTGAAAAGACGAGCATGAGCTATGACGCGGATGCCGGCATGATCGGCCTGGGCATCATGGGAACGGCGATGACCCGGAATATGCTGGAGGCCGGCCTGAAGGTCGCTGGCTTCGATATCGATCAAGCGGCCATGGCCCGGCTTGAAGCCAATGGCGGCGCGCCGGCGGAGGGACCGGCGGAGGTCACCGTGAAAGCCCCGATCACGCTCGTCTCCCTGCCGAGCGTTGAGGCCTTGCAGGCGGTCACCGCCGATATCTCGGCAAATGGCAGGGCAGACAGCATCGTCGTTGAATGCGGGACGCTGCCGATTGCCGAGAAACTGCGCGCCCGCGACGCCCTTGCCGCCAGGGATATCATTCTTCTCGATTGCCCGTTAAGCGGCACCGGTGCCCAGGCGGTGGTCAAGGATCTGGTCGTACTTGCGAGCGGTGACGAAGAGGCGGTCAAAAAATGCCGGCCGGTGTTCGACACAATCTCCCGCGTCACCCATTTCCTTGGCGCCTTTGGCAATGGCATGAGAATGAAATTCGTCGCCAACCTATTGGTCTCGATCCATAATGCCTCGGCGGCGGAAGCGATGGTCCTGGCCCGAAAGGCGGGGCTTGATCCGCAGCAAACCTATGACGTGATTTCTTCAGGCGCCGGCTCGTCCCGGATGTTCGAGGTGCGCGGACCGATGATGGTCGCGCAGACTTACGAGCCGGCGACGATGAAGATCGACGTCTGGCGCAAGGACGTCGAACTGATTACGGAGTTCGCGCGCAAGCTCGATTGCCCGACGCCTCTGTTTTCCGCCGCCGAAGCGCTCTATTCAGATTCGCGCGCCCAGGGGCGCGGCGGGCAGGACACGGCGTCGGTCAACGCGGTATTGGAGCAAATGGCAGGTATCGGGACAGATCATAGAGAGAATGAATGAACCGGATCGGTGCATTCCATTTGCTTTATCTGC
>CAYWBS010000170.1:0-6693 GCA_964456215.1 uncultured Hyphomicrobiaceae bacterium | reverse complement strand
ATTATGCCGATATCGCAGCCTGTGGGACAAATCGGTCCGTCGGCGTCGTTGCGGCTCTTGCCCGATGCGACAGCATCGCGCTTCGCGCCGCGCCTAGCCGGACAAACCGATTTGTCAACATCAAATGGATCTATTTGGCCGGAATATGCTCTAACTTTGCAATTCCGGCCGGTTCCTGAAGTAGTCGAGCGCTTCCGGATTGGCCAACGCCTCCTTGTTCATTATTTCTCTGCCATGAATAATATCGCGCACCGCCAGTTCCGTTATCTTTCCGGACTTTGTCCGGGGAATATCGCGTACCTCCAATATCTTGGCCGGCACATGACGGGGCGAGGCCCCTTCGCGAATGCGCCTCTTGATCTTGTCACGCAACTGTTCGTCGAGGATAAGGCCGTCTCTAAGTGTGACAAATAGAACGACCCGCACGTCGTTATCCCAGTCCTGCCCGATGACAATCGCCTCCTGGACTTCTTCAAGCTGCTCGACCTGGCGGTAAATCTCCGCCGTTCCGATTCTGACGCCGCCGGGATTCAATGTCGCGTCGGAGCGGCCGTGAATGATGATGCCGCCATGTTCTGTCCATTCGGCGAAATCGCCATGATGCCAGACATTTTCGAACCGGCCGAAATAGGCATTGTGATATTTCCGGCCGTCGGGATCATTCCAAAAGCCGATCGGCATTGACGGAAACGGCGCGGTACAGACAAGCTCTCCCTTGCCTGACTTCATCGGTGTTCCCGACGGATCGAAAACGTCCACGGCCATGCCCAAGCCCGGCCCCTGAATTTCACCCTTCCAAACCGGTTTTATGGGATTGCCGAGAACGAAACACGAGACGATATCGGTTCCTCCGGAGATCGAGGCGAGCTGTATATCGGACTTGATATGCTGATAGACGAAGTCATAGCTCTCCGGTGCCAATGGCGAGCCGGTCGACGTCAATAACCTGAGAGTAGATAAGTTGTGAGTTTCACGCGGGCGCATTTCCGCTTTCTTCACCGCGTCAATGTATTTGGCAGAGGTGCCGAAAATGGTCATTCCTTCTTCGTCTGCATAATCGAAAAGCACGTTGCCCGACGGTGCGAACGGTGACCCATCGAAGAGGAGGAGCGTCGCCTCGCTTGCAAGACCGGTGACCAGCCAGTTCCACATCATCCATCCACAAGTCGTGAAGTAAAACAGCTTGTCGCCTGGCTTCAAATCACAATGGAGCTGATGCTCCTTGACATGCTGCAACAGCGTTCCACCAGCGGAATGGACAATACATTTTGGCACGCCCGTTGTTCCCGAGGAGAACACGATATAAAGGGGATGGGAAAAGGCGAGCTGCTTGAAATGCAGGGGTTTCGGCGCAAATTCCGCCAAAACCTCACCAAGTGTCGTCGCTTTGTCGATGGCCGCCCCGGCTTCCACATCTTCATCCAGATAAGGAACAATGATGACGGATTCGAGTGACGGCAACGCCCGCACGATTTCAGCGAGCTTTTCGGTAATGCGTATCGCCCTGCCGTTATAGTAGTAGCCGTTGCAGGCGACTAGCGTTTTGGGTTCGATCTGGCCAAACCGGTCGAGTACGCCCTTAACGCCGAAATCCGGCGAACAAGACGACCAGACGGCGCCGAGGGAAGTCGCCGCGAGCAGCGCAGTCACGGTTTCCGGCATATTGGGCATCATCGCGGCTACTCGGTCTCCGGCGGCGATGCCGCGCGCGGAATAGAACTGCTGAAGTTGAGAAACCTGCTCATGGAGCGCCCGCCAGCTGAGCTGACGGCGCACTTTATCCTCGCCGCGAAAATGGATCGCGGTTTCGCCGCCGTCCCTGGCGAGCAGATTCTCTGCAAAATTCAAGTTAGCCTTCGGGAAAAATGCTGCTCCCGGCATCCTACCCGGATGAGTGATATAAGGCGGTTCGCCAATATCACCCTTGATGCCGCAGAACGTCCACACGGAGGGCCAAAAGACCTCGGGAGAACGAATTGAGAAAGCGTGAAGCGAATCGAAGTCAAAAACGTCCTCGCCGTGGCGGTCGCGCACGTCTTCGATAAACCGTGTAATATTGGAGCTCTCGATCTGTTCGCGGCTCGGCTCCCACAGCGGACCCATCATTATTTTCCTCTTTTTCTCGCAAATGAAAAAGGCTCGACTTAAAATTCACGCTCCCGCTCGCAATCTCCTTGGAAACGGTTTAGAATAGATGCCAAGATATGCTATTCGTCTAATGGATCTCAAAATAGAATAATAATCTGCTGCGATCTACCGTGTGCGTCAGGGGCGATGCAATTTCGATTACCGATGGTTGGGGCGGCGACAAATGGGCAATGCTTGCAACAATGAGACCAAAGCCGTTCATTCTCAAAAGTCTCTTGATCTTCGGCCTTTGCGTTTGTGCTTTCCTGGCCGCTTCGCTGCTTGTTTCATTTCTGCTTGACCAGGCGACCGTGCGCGCGGCGGCGACGTCGCGTCTATCGGAATGGGCGGGCGGTACTGTCGAGATGAGAGGCCCAATCCGGGTTAGCTATTTTCCGGACGTTACTTTCGAAGCAGGAAAGATCGGGATTAAAGGACTTAAGCGGCTGGATGACGTCACGGAAGTGACGGCTGATAAACTCTCAGCGCAATTGAGCTGGCGGCAATTATTACGTGGAAGAATTGAGATTGCCGAACTGACGCTCGAAAAGCCGCGCGCGGTTTACCGCAAACGGATCCGGGCAGCGGAAATCCCCACACAATTCTCAAATGACAAGACCAATTGGATGGATATATTGAAGCGTGCGCCGGTCTCACAACTGACCATAATGAGCGGAAGAATTCTGTTTGCCGGTCCGGAAAATGCACTCCAATCCGGCGACGACGACATAAGTGATATCAGTACCACGGTAAGCTTTACGCGCGGCGGCGGATTGGTTTCCGGAAGCGGGCAGTTCGTGTGGCGGCAAAAAAAGCTAGCATTCGATTTCAAGACTGGTGAACCGCTGCGCGTCGCGGCGACGGCAAAGATGCCGATTGAGCTAAACGTTGCCGGTAGCCTGATGAAGGCGTCCCTCAAAGGCGAATTGACCATCGCCGACGGCCTGCAGATCAGCGGCCACCAGGATATCCAGTTGACCGATCTGCGCAGCATAGCCACGTGGGCCGGCTATGATATCCCACCAAACCCCGCTCCCGTGGCCTTTCGAGCCTCGGGAACTTTTTCATGGATCGGCTCCAAGCTGGCATTCAATGACGCCGCGATTGCCATAGACGGCAATGATGCCATGGGTGCGCTGAGTCTCAATCTCGAGAAATCGCGCCCTTTTATAGAGGGGACATTGGATTTCAAGGAGATTTCCTTAGCCAACTACTTCACCGCACCGCCAGCTCCCGGCAAACGCGGCAATGGATTTCACAAGTTTCTGAACCTTTCCCTGCTCGAATATTTTGATGCAGACTTTCGCCTTTCATCCGGCCGGGTATCGATCGGAAAACCCCTCGCTGGCCGAACAGCCGTCACCCTCGCGATTGCATCGCGCGTTCTGGTTGCCGATATCGCCGAGACCGAGTTATTCGGCGGCGTGGCGACCGGTCATTTGGAAATTGACGCCACCACGTCTTTTCCGAGACTGGTTCTGAAAGGAAAGCTCAGCAGATTTTCCACTGCCAACCTTGTTGGTTCCTTCTCGGAAGTCAATCTCCTTAAAGGCAATGCAGACCTCTCTTTCGATTTGACGGCTCAAGGCCGCTCGGCAGAACACATTGTGAGTTCGATCACCGGCAAGGCCTCGCTGCACGTCAACGGCGATGGCATCGTGACGGTGAATATGAAACGGGTCTTTTCAGCGGCCCAGGCGGAGCGTTCCGTGGGTTGGAACAAGACTTTGCTCGGCGAAACGGGGTTTGATACGTTAAGCGTGACCTTTGACGCCAAGAACGGACTCCTCCATTCAGATGATTTTCTAATGAAAACCGGCGCACAAACCTATTGGGGCGGCGGGGATTTGGTCCTTTCGACAAACCTGGTAGATTGGAAGCTATGTCTTGAGGACAAAACGCGCGCGGGTCAGAAATCGAATGGCGAACTGGACCGCCAACAGATACTGACACTGCGTATTTCCGGACCATTGACGCATCCGACATTCCGGTTCGACGGAGTAGTCGATGCCATTGACAGGTCACTCTGGCCGCCTGCTCCAAAAAAGGACAAAAAAGACATTCCAACCATGAATGCGTCGCCGGGTTGAGTCGGGCGAGGATCGTCGCCGAGACCGGTATTCAGATCCTCAGTTCACTGAAGTCTGTCAGACTTTTGTTCGTATCAGCACGCCTTATGGGATTGTAAAGAGTTCTGTTCTCCGCAGTGCCAAATTTGTCGGGCGGAATTGATTGACGATTGGGGCAATCGAAAATCCGGCACGGGCTGTCAAAGCCTTCCGCAGGATAGAGGAGAGAAGATCATGACAAGGGATACTCTGGCCACGACCTTACTTTTCGTGATGCTGGCGCTTCCAATGGGCGCAACCGCGGTGTTGGCTGAACCGGAGAATCCATTGCCGGATCTATCATCGCGCGTTCAGTCCGGTAGCGGCGCCACCGCCGGAAGTTCCCCGAAAATCGGCCCTGCCGAAAGGCAGGGCGCTCCCAAACCGGCTGTTGAAAACCAGGAGGGCGCAGGCTCGGAGCCGGCCGGACGGGCGGCTGCCACCGAAAGCGCCGCAACAGCCGCGCATCCTTCCGAACCCTCAAAAGAGCTTACGGTCGCAACCTGGGGCGGTGCCTACGCGGCCTCGCAAAAAATCGCCTTTTTTGATCCGTTCACAAAGCAGACCGGCGTCCGGATCCGGCAAGAAACCCATACGGGCGGGCTCAAGATGCTGCGGTCCGAGCTCAAGGCCGGAGCGGCGCCTTGGGACGTTATCGACTTGCCTCTGCAGACCGTCGATCAGGCCTGCAAACTGGGCCTCCTGGAGCACATCGATCCCGGCATACTCAAGGCTGCGCCGGACGGCACAACCGTAGCGGCGGATTTCCTGCCCGACGGTCTGCGCGAATGCGGCGTCGCCAGCGTCGCATGGTCACTTGCCATCGTCTATGACAAGCGCAAGCTGAAGGCGAAATCCACGCCCGCGAGAGCCCGCGATTTCTTCGATCTGAAACGCTTTCCCGGCAAGCGGTCCATGCGCCGCGGCCCAAGGCTCAACCTCGAACTGGCGCTTCTCGCCGACGGCGTCGCGCCCGGCGAAGTTTACGGCACCCTCGAAACCGGCCGCGGCATCGCTCGCGCCCTGGAGAAGCTCGAAAACCTCAGAGACAACATTGTCTGGTGGGATCGCGGCAACGAACCGCTGAAACACTTGTCTGATGGCAAGGCCGTGATGGCAACGGCGTATAATGGCCGGATATTCACAACGATCGCCGGAGAACAGCAACCTTTCGGGATCATTTGGGACGGACAAATCTACAATATCGACCTTTGGACCGTTCCGAAGGGCGCGAAAAACAGAGAAAGAGCTTTGCAATTCATCACCTTCGCAACTCAAACGGACCGTCTTGCCCATCAGACCAAATGGTTTCCTTACGGGCCGATGCGCAAGTCGGCCCTGCGGAGGATCGGCGAACACGCCGAGGCCGGCGTGAAGATGACACCGTATATCCCGATAGCACCCGAGAACTTCGCAAATGCCCTGCGCATCGACGAAACATGGTGGGACAAGCACGGCTCAACGATGGCGGCGATATTCGACGCCTGGCTCGCCGGGCAGGACTATGAGGCGGTCATCACCAATTCCATCGCCACGGAAAAAGATGCCGATGAAAGCGATTAACGCCACCCCGCTCTTCCGCCCGATCCGGAGATGCGGGTCCCGCCTACCAGCGTCCCTTCCGCTTGTTCCACCAATAGAGCAGGTCGGCGAAGCGGTAATAGACGAAGCGGGCAAGGGGGCGGACAAGGGGCGAGCCGGCGACATGGCCGAGCCAGCGCCGGCCGGGTGTCGCAAGCCACATGACGATGCAGGCATCGGCGCCGCGATGCAGCCTGCCGCTGCCGTCGCGGACACGGATATGGCGGCGCACATCGTCGAGGCTGATGCCCTCCTGGGCGAGGGCATCCGGTGACGCGCTCATGTCGATCCAGCGGGCGCTTTTCCCCGCACCGCGCTTCTCCATCGCCCGGCGGTTCTCGTTGACGCCGGCGTCGCAGACCGGGCAGACGGCGTTGTAGTAGACTTCGATGGGCTGAGGCTTGCTGGTCATCAAAACACCTCCGCCCAGAGTATGCACCAGTTTACTTCCCGCGTTTACCGGAGATTTCGCCGGTGCCGCCGCCGCGCCTGACGATCTCGTCCTCCCAATCCCACTGGCGGATCATGGCGTGCAAGCTGCGGTCGACAGAGCGGTAGCCCACCGCCACGAAGCGCTCCATCAGCCCGGTCATGCCGAGGCACGCGCCCTTCGGCCCGGCGCGCCGGCAGTCCCGCACCCGGCGGCAGCTCGCGTCGGGGCAATAGGCCGAGAGGCCGGTATGGGTTGTGGTTCTGGATTTCATCGAAAGTCTCCTCTGTTCTCCCCGCCAGCACCGAAAGCCGGCACGGTGGTTCCGCCCGGTTGGTGAGTTGAAAGTCCGCCCCTTTAAAGGGGCAGCGCGGAGCGCCGAAAGATCGCGTTCCGAATTTTTTAAGGGCAACCTCCCGGCGCCCCGCGCGCGGCGTCTTTTCGAAC
>CAYWBS010000169.1:0-6708 GCA_964456215.1 uncultured Hyphomicrobiaceae bacterium | reverse complement strand
GGCGCGCGCGCCGCCCCCGCGGAGCCGTGGGCCGCAGGCCCACCTGGCGTGAGCGCAAAAAACGAAATCATGTTCACACTTCAAATGAACATGATCTAGCCTTCGCGGTGGGTTCCAAGAAAGGAAAGGACGACTTCACGGCTGTGTGGCCTGTCCCGGTGCTCAACCACATAGACCCCCTGCCAGGTGCCGAGCAAGGCTCGCCCATTTTGGACCGGGATGTTCAAGTCGGTCGCGGTCAGCATTGCCCTGATATGGGCGGGCATGTCGTCGGCTCCTTCCGTCACGTGCCGGTAAGTCGTGCCGCGCGGCGCCACCCTTTCCAAGGCGTCCAGCAGATCTGATTGGACGTCCGGATCGGCGTTCTCTTGGATGGTCAGCGAAGCGGAGGTATGGCGAATAAAGACGGTAAGTACCCCGTCCAGCGCGCCGATGGTCCCGAGCCATTGCGCTATTCTTGGCGTAATTTCCGTAAAACCCGGACCCGGCGTCGCGATGGCCAGTATCGCCGACGACTGGGCGAGCGGCCGGTTTCTTGCTCGATCTGACCTTTCCGAAGTCATGCGACGCCATTTATGCCGCCCCGGGGCGCCGGGGTCCGGGCCGGCGGCCGGCCGGGTAGGGCAAAATCAAGCAGCATAACCAGACGCGCAAATTTGACCGACATGATCGCCATTAGAGTGTTCTCGCTTTTCGTTGGATCGCAAAAACACTTTAACCTTTTCGTGTTTCGTGTTTCCCGACGGAAAACCGGTGCCACTTTTCCTGGAAACACTCTGGAGGACCGCCACGCCGGATGCGCAACAGAATTGACTCGGAATTCATTGAAAGGGCTCTAGCATAACGATCCGCCGGCGTCGAAAAAACATTGAGCATTCTCAAGGGACTTAACCGAATATTTACTGGAGCCTGAGACGTTTCGAAATGATCTGGTCCGCGTCTCGTGGCCTCGTCCGGACCTAATGCCTTATCGCGTTCGCACCGCTGGCCAGAATGTTTCGAAAATATCCCCTCTGAGCAGCCGCCGATTGCGAGAGCGTGCAAGCACCTACTCTGTGCCTGAGAGGGAAAGATGGCTGCGCATACCGATTCAAGCGATAGAACGCCCGCCTACGAGGATCCGGCAGCGGGCGCAGATGCCGGAAAAAAAACGGCAAACGCAGCATCCGGGCACGCAGACGGTGCAATCCCGGCAACGCGCAAGGGGCCGGCAAACACTGGCACCTCCGCAAATCTGGAATCCGTATTAAGGCGGATTGTTGAGCACATCGAATCGACGGACCGCCGCCATTCCGAAGTCCTGACCGACCTACGCGAGCGTATCCTGGCACTCGGCCAGCAAACGCAAGCCGCCAGGCAAGGCAGCACCAATCTGAGCAGCGATGAACTCAACAAGCTCGAACACCAAGTGAAGCACCTCTCGGAATGCGTCGCAAATGCGGAGCTGGCGAGATCCGAGGGCGAAACACGCCAGCAACTGGAAAAACGCATTTCCGGCTTGAATGATGACAGTTTCCAAAAGACAAATGTGGGCGCCGAAGCCGGGACGGGCACCGCACCCGACGTTGGCGGGCAGATTTCCATCGCCGAACTTGCCAGAGATTTGAATGCCGATATCACTTTCACCGTTACCGGAGGATCCGAGGCGGATAGTGAAGATCCATCCGGCAGAGGCGAAAGCGCTCAATCGACAGCCGCCGAGCAAAACGTAATTCCGGACGAGACCGAAGCGGACGAGGAAATCGCAAGCGCATTGGTCCACATCTACGACGCCGGGCCCGGCACATCCAAGGACGAACAAGAGCCCGGCGAATCACCAAGTGCATCCGATCCGGCGACGCCAAATCAGATGGAAACGGTTCCGGCCGAAAACGAAACCGCCTCAAGCTGCGGCAAGACGATTGTCAAAAAGTCAACGCCTCCACCCGGCCCTGCTTCAATATCGCTGAATATCGTTCCGGCAAGACCGGCGGACGCCACCGGTCGTCAGTCCGAGGACGCGAGAAAACGCAAGGCTGCTCAAGATGAAAGATTTGCGCAGGTTGCGGTCGCCCTCGAAGACACGATGCAGCAGAAAAAGGCTGCGCGGAGGGAACGAGACGCCGTCCGTGCGTGCTTCGACGATCTGAGTGCGCGCGTGGAAGCCATGCTGCGCTCGCGGGTCAAAGAGTTTTCCCTCGAACCAATCGAGCGACAGGTTGCTGAGATATCCGCCTACATCGCCAGGACAGAGGAGCATTTCGGCAAGATAAACACCATCGAAACGAAGCTTTTGCAGCTCATTGAATTGGTGGAAAATACCCAATTAAATATAGCGGCAACGACCAGCGAGGCCCTGGAGACGGCCGCCAGGCGGATTGAGAAAACGATAGCCAAGTCGACGCCGGCCGAGCGCTTGGAAGTCATCCAAAAATCGATCGAATCGCTCGCCGAAAAGGGACGAACCACGGAAGTTCAGACGGTCGATACGCTGGAAACCATTAACGACACGCTGACCAATATGGTCGACCGGCTGCAGTCGGTCGAAAAAACCGGCATCGCGACAAAGGCCGAATTGAAAGCGATCCGGCAGGCTTATGGCGCAATGGGACCACGTGGCGGCGAAAGCACAACAGACGCGCCTGCCGATCGGAATGGAGCCGAACTGAGATTACGGAACGAGCCGGCAAATATTGCGGCGCAGGTGACGGCGGCATCGGAGCCCTATATGCCTCCCAAAGACGCCGGCGTGGCAACCGCGCCGGAACGGTCGGAATCCGGCGGCCAAGTCGCTCGGGGCGCGGAAATTCGGGACTCGGCGTACCTTTCCGAGACGCTGGCAAGACCTGGCGCACAAGAGAGAACCCCCACCGGATGCGCAAGCGAGTCCCCTCACAGTGTGTTTCCGAGCGGTGGCATGTCGCGAAAAGAGGACTTCATTTCCGCCGCCCGGCGCGCGGCGCTTCAGGAATCGGCAGATTTGGATCAGGGCGTTCACGATCTTGAGGACGAGGCCGGCCCGGATCTCTCCGCCGAAAGGCCGCAATCTCCGGTTCTGCGGATCAAGGACACCACGGACAGGCTGAAATCCTTTGTTCGCTCCCTTCCGCGCCCGCCCTTTGTCATGCTCGCCATCGCGGCGTTCACTGCGGGCGCCGCGATTTTGGTCACCGACCACCACTTAGCCATTGTTTCGGCCGACAGGGAAGCTTGGATGGGCAGAAATACCGCCAGCAAAGCCGCGGCAATCACCGTTAATGGCCGTAACGTGACGGCAAACGGCGGCGAAAACCGCGAGATTTCCCATCCACCGGCCATAGACCCAACGGCGAAAGCAGTCCGCGTCATCCGCGCCCCGGACGGGCTCGCCGCAGCGAAGTCGGACCGGATGGCGGCTCGCAGCCTCTCAGGCCTGCGCGGCAAAGAAGAGGTTTCCAACGAAGTCCGCAATATTGCGGGTCCACTGCAGCCCCCCGGCATGAAGGATGCGGAAACAAAGACCGCCGCTCCCGTTGGACCCAAGGGGCCAACGGCGAAAAATGCCGACGGGAATAAGGCGGGTCCCGGCGAGGTCAAATCCACAAGTGCGATCATCGTGTCCGCTCATCGAAATAACGCCAACTCCGCCGCCCTGCGTCCCAGGGCCATAACACCGGGCGCGAACCCGGCGAGCCCCACGGAGACCAATAAGCGCGGCCAAAAACCGGCGGCACGGCCGACCGAGAAACCGGCGCTTTCCCTGCCGCCGACGACCATCGGGTCGCTCGCCCTGCGTAGAGCCGCGGCGAACGGAAACAGCGCCGCTCAGTTCCAGATCGCCCTGCGATATGTAAAAGGCGAAAACATAAGACAGGATTACGCAAAAGCCGCCGTCTGGTTCAAGCGTGCCGCCTCGCGCGGATTCGCCCCGGCCGAGTACCGCATCGCTACGCTCCATGAGCGCGGTCTTGGATTAACGAAAGATTTGGGCCGGGCACAACTATGGTATCGCCGGGCTGCGGACCACGGCAATGTCAAGGCCATGCACAATCTCGCCGTCCTCTATACCAAAGGCGCGATCGGCGCCCCCGACTATGTCCGGGCTGCAGAGTGGTTTCACAATGCCGCCGCCTACGGGCTGGCGGACAGCCTATTCAATCTCGGCGTACTTTACGAAACCGGCCTCGGCGTCAACAAGGATCTCGCCGAATCCTATAAATGGTTCAGCCTGGCCGCGGCCGACGGTGATGAGGAAGCCCAAAGAAAACGTGCGTCTCTTCAAATCCAACTTCCCGATGAATCCCGCAAGCTTGCCAACCTGGCAGCGCGAAAGTGGCGGGCAAAATCAATTGATGCCGCTGCTAATATGGTCCTTGTCCCAATAGACGGCTGGGAGAGCGCCCCGGCGAAAATCAATCTTCTATCGGCCAAGGAAGTGCCGAACCGTTTTGTGACCAACAAAAGCTAGGCGGACACTTCCTGCGGATCTCATTCTTTGATATTCACTATTCTCGATTTTCTCCTGACGATGCTCATTCTCCCGCCGTTCCGCCGGTCAATACGAAAACTCCATAGTACGCATTGACTTATGCGGCTGCCCGGAGTTTAAACATTCCCCAAAGACGCAGGACTGCTTAGCAAGGGTCCCTGCCGGGCCATCCGATCGATACTTTCTAACGAAGCGCGTGACTGGCTGTCGCATCCAGCGAGGTTGGGGGTTTGGTCATGGAGATTTATCTGCCAATTGCAGAATTATCCGTGAATATTCTCGTTATCCTCGGCATGGGCGGCGCTGTGGGTTTCCTGTCCGGCATGTTCGGTGTCGGCGGCGGTTTTCTCATAACTCCGCTGCTCATATTTTCGGGAATTCCGCCGGCGGTGGCCGTGGCGACAGGAGCCAATCAAGTCGTCGCTTCATCGGTATCGGGCGCGCTCGGACAATGGCGCCGGGGAAATGTCGACCTTGCCATGGGCACACTTTTGCTGGCCGGAGGTGTGGTCGGATCGTTTTTCGGCGTTCAGCTTGTCAAGGTTCTGCGTCAGCTCGGCCACGCGGATCTCACAATCTCGCTGAGCTACGTCACATTTCTCGGCATCATCGGCATCCTGATGCTCATCGAAAGCGTGAATGCCATGCGCCGCGTCCGGGCGGGCGGCGCAGCGATCACGCGGCGGTCCGGTCAACATAGCTGGCTCCACGGCCTCCCCTTTAAGCTACGCTTCCATCGCTCGAAGCTTTATATCAGCGCCATTCCTCCGCTCCTGCTCGGTTTGCTTGTCGGCGTGCTTACGGCCGTTATGGGCGTTGGCGGCGGCTTCATCATGGTGCCGGCAATGATCTTTATGCTCCGGGTTCCGACGAATGTGGTTGTCGGAACCTCCCTGTTCCAGATCGTGTTCGTTACCGCGTTGGTCACCATTCTGCACGCCAATGAAAACCAATCCGTTGACGTGGTCCTGGCGTTTCTGCTCATGACCGGCGGCGTTATCGGTGCGCAATTCGGAGTACGGGCGGGACAACGTCTGAAGGGCGAGCAGATGCGGGCAATATTGGGCGTTTTGGTGCTTGCTGTAAGTCTGCGCCTAGGGATCGACCTGATTGTCGAACCGAGCGAACTCTATTCGTTGTCGCGTCTGGAAAGCCGGCACTGATGGCTGCCTCGAGAGCCCTTTGCAGTTCATGAAGCAGGGTCCTTCAACCTCCTGTAGGTCCATGATTCGACGGCCATGGCTTCCGCACAAGGGCCGAATTCGGCCTCTGGCAAGCCCGAGTTTCCTGCCATTTCGCCGATCGACTTGAAAAATCCATGGAACGCATTGACTTATGCGGTTGCCGGGAGTTTAAACATTCTCCAAAGACGCAGGACCGCTTAGCAAGGGTCCCTGGACCATCCGATCGATACATTCTAACGAAGCGTGTGACTGGCTGTCTCATCCGGTGGGGTTTGGGGTTTGGCCATGCAGATTTATCTGCCAATTGCAGAAATATCCGTAAGTATTCTTTTAATTCTCGGCATGGGTGGCGCCGTGGGTTTCCTGTCCGGCATGTTTGGCGTCGGCGGCGGTTTCCTGATGACACCGCTGCTTATTTTTTCAGGAATTCCGCCAGCCGTTGCCGTGGCAACAGAAGCCAATCAAATCGTCGCATCCTCTGTATCGGGAGCGCTTGGGCAATGGCGGCGGGGAAATGTCGATATTGCCATGGGAACGGTTCTGCTTGCGGGCGGCGTGGTCGGTTCATTTTTTGGCGTTCAGCTTGTCAAGACTTTGCGCCAGCTTGGCTACGTGGATCTCATAATCTCGCTGAGCTACGTCACATTTCTCGGCATCATCGGTATCCTGATGCTGATCGAAAGCGTGCGTGCCATGCGCCGCGTCCGGGCAGGCGGTTCATCAACAACACGCCGCCCCGGCCAGCATAGCTGGATACACGGCCTCCCTTTCAAGCTGCGCTTCCATCGCTCGAAGCTTTATATCAGTGCCATTCCCCCCCTCTTGCTCGGCATAGTGGTCGGCGTACTCGCAGCTGTTATGGGCGTTGGCGGCGGTTTCATCATGGTGCCGGCAATGATATATCTGCTACGGGTTCCGACAAACGTCGTCGTCGGCACCTCGTTGTTTCAAATCGTATTCGTGACGGCGCTGGTCACTATCCTGCACGCTATCGAAAACCAAACCGTCGACGTGGTCCTGGCATTTCTGCTCATGATCGGCGGCGTTATCGGTGCGCAGTTCGGAGTACGGGCGGGA
>CAYWBS010000168.1:0-6723 GCA_964456215.1 uncultured Hyphomicrobiaceae bacterium | reverse complement strand
TGCCGCGCTGCGCCCAATTGTCATAGTCGAAGCTCTGGCCGCGATTGTAGATATGGCCGTTGATGGAACTCGACCCGCCCAGCGTCTTGCCGCGCGGCGCGGCGATGCTCCGGCCGCCGGTCCAGGCGCTCGGCTCCATCTGGTAGAGCCAGTTGACGCGCGGGTTGACGAACGTCTTGATGAAGCCCGCCGGGATATGGATGAACGGGTCCCAGTCCGTCGGCCCGGCCTCGAGCACGCAGATCGTGACGCCGTCGTCCTCGCTCAGACGGTTGGCGAGAACGCTCCCCGCCGAGCCGGCGCCGACGATCACATAATCAAAGTGTTCCATGGCAACGCAGTGATGGAGTTCCTGAATTGACAGGACTTACGATAACGGCTCAACCAGCCGGGCTCACGCAAAAAATAGCGGTGGGCGATTTGCGGGGTGGCGCGGTGGCCGATCAGTCTGATCTTACGCCGGATCAGGATTGTGAACCGATCAGTAAACACCTGTAACAACAGCGCAACAGGTTAAAAATAAATAGAATCAATCGCAATTTCCGTTTCCAGTTTAAATGAGAATTCGTCAAGTTGTCCGCATTGCTTGGGTTTGCGTGGATGAAGGCAATGTAATGCGTGCACTTCCCTTATTTGTCAGCTGCATTTTCGCTGCCGGAATTTCAGGCTGCGCCCTTCACCCGATCCCCGATGACGTAACCCATATTTCAACCTTCGAGATCGTCCAGAAAATCCGGTGCGAAGCGGCAAACGCCATCAGGCGTTACGCAACCGACAAGAACGGCAATTTGGTTGGGTACCTAAGAGAAGCCGCTATCGGGTACGATTTCAATCTTGCGATGACGGAAGATAATGACGGGTCCGGCTCGGCGACATTTACGCTGCCGTTCTCAAATGGAAGATTTACCCTTGGTGTCGGTCTCGGCCAGGACAAGCAGCGCAAGAACGAACGCAATTTCAAACTCGCCGATAAATTTAGCGTCCTTATCGACAGCCCGCACCTTCATAACTGTGCATTGCATAAGAATTGGCGGTATCCGATCGCGGGCAATGTCGGATTGGATGAAGTCCTGAAGACATTCGCCGAAATTTCCGAACTGCGAAAATTCGACATCGACACGGCTCCACGGACAAAAAAGAACACCGGCGCCGAAGGCGGCAGTCGTCAATTTCGCGCGGCCAAGCCAAGTGGTGGTCAACCCCGTGGCGACGGGCCAAGTGGCGATCAACCAAGTGGCCGCGACGGGCCAGGCGGTAGCCGGTCAGGCATAGGATCGCGCCTGGGAAGCCTGGAGAAAAACGTCGTTACCTTTACCGAAGTGCTGACTTTCACCACGACGTATAACGGCTCTCTCAGTCCGAGCGTTTCAATCAATCCGGTCGCCAACAGGTTCAAGCTGACGCAGGCCTCGGCGTCGCTCGGCGCCGAACGCAAGGATGTCCACAGGCTGACAATCGCCTTGGCATTGGGCGAGAAAGACCAGACGCAGAGATATTTGCGTTTCTTCCCCGGAGCGCCGGACGGCCGATCGCCTGCGGAAAACCAGGTTCTCGACCTTCTGAGGCGGCAGGAAGACAAAGGGTTCCAAGAAGATTTTCGGGACTTTGTCAGGCCAAGATAGATCATTTGACCGGATGCTATCGCAAATTTCGGGCAGTGCCCCGGCGAACCGGATATCCGCGGACCATGGCATCGGCGAGCTTAAATTCTCCCGCTGCATGAACGTTCCGGATCGGGGCGCAAACCCGATCCGGGCGAGAATTCTAAAATGCGGCTTAGGCCTCCCGGCCCGCCCTACATATTCCCGCGCTGCGTCACCAGCATGATGCGGTTGGTGCTCGACTGATGGATCAGCAGATTGCCGTCGCGGGTCGCCCGCATGTGGCGGATGATGCCGGCATAGATGCCGCCCGACGGGATCGGCCAGCTTTGGAACGTCTCCGTTTTCGGATCGAAGCGGACCAGCGTATCGGGCCGCATGCCGGACTCGTTGTACCAGACGATGCCGTCGATCACCAAAATGGCGTAGGGGTGCGATTTCGGCCCGCCGGGGGACGGCCATTCCTTGATGTCGCCGGTCTTCGGATTGTAGCGGCCGAGGCGTCCCTGGGAGGAATTGACATACCAGATCATGCCGTCGCCGGCGAAGTCGAGACGGCGCACGGTGGTCTCCGGGATCGGCAGCTTGATCTCCGTCAGCGCCACCGTCTTGGGATCGACCCGGACCAGGCAGTTGCTGCCGTTGCAGGCGACCCACGGGACCCCGTCGGCGTCGATCCTGATGCCGTAGGGCTTGGACTTCGGCGTCTTCATGGTCACCAGCTTGATGTCGCCTGTGGCCGGATCGAGGCGGCCGACCATATTGCTTTACTGCAATGTGAACCACAGGATGCCCTTGCTATCGAAGATCGCGGTGTGCGGGTCCTTCGCCGCCGGATCCGGCATCTTATAGACGGTGATCTTGCCGGTCGCCGGGTCCATCCTGCCGATCGTGGCGTTCTTGTTGCCCGTGTACCAGACGTTGCCGGCGCGGTCCAAGGTGACGGTGTGCGGCATGGCGCCCTCCGGCAAGGGATATTCCTTCATCTCGCCGGTCGCCGGATTGATGCTGCCGATCAGATTTCCCCACTGCCCGGCCCACCAGATCGTGCCGTCCGCCGCCTGGATCGGGTCACGCGAGCGCTGGCCGAGCGTCGGAACCACCCATTCCTTGAAGGTGATTTTCACGTCTCCCGGTATCAGCTTGGGCGCCCGCCGGGTATTCGGCGGAAAATGCCCCGCCAGATATGTCACAATTTTCCCGCGTTCGGTCGGGCTGGCGGAAAGATCGATCATCGTGCCGATTAGCTCTTTCCAGCCCTCGGCGGTGTAACCGGAACTGCGCGTAATTTGATTGGCCTTGTGGCACGCCATACAGGTGCTCTCGATGAGGTCCCTGCCCGCGCCTTCGGGTAAAGCCGTTTTCTGCTGCGCCGCCGCAACGCCGGAAGAGGCGAGGACATAGATAAATGCGCCTGCCAACGACACGGATGATACTCTGTGCATCGCCCGCCTCCCTTCGGTTTGATGACGATACTGCAACCGGGGATCATTCCTCCCGGCGCGGCCGGGTGTCAAGCGAAAGCGATGACGGGCACTGGACCACGCCGGGCCGGGGGCCTCGCGAATGGCTCACGCCACCCGGTCTCAGCCGCTCCGCGCCCCGGCGCCATTCCCAGCCGCATAGCAGCCCCGTTCGATTTCGTCCAACAGCGCCGGCCCGTTCGGTGTCCAGCCGAGTTCCTTGCGGGCGCGGACGGCGCGCACCCGGCTGTTGGAGCCCATCGTGTCATTGGCGGCCCCATCTCCCCATTCCGCGGCCGCTTCCTGCAAACTCATCGATTCCGCCCGGTCGCCAAATCCGAGCGCGCGGCTGATCGCCCGGCATGTTTCGGCCATGGCGTTTTCCCCGTTCTCGGCGAAATAGAAGGACCCGGCCGGCGCTTTCTCCAATGCCAATGCATAAAGTTCGGCCAGATCGTCGATATGCACGTTCGACCAGATATTCGCGCCGGAGCCGATATGCCTGGCGACGCCGTGTTTTCTGGCAAGGGCGATCAGCCACGGCACCTGTATGCTGTGCGGATTGACGCCGCGGCCGAGGCCATAGATGAGACAGGGACAGATGATGATCGTTCTGATCCCCCGCTCCGCCCCGGCAAGGACCATGTCGTTGATCGCCACCCGCTCCACCCGGCCCGGCGACGGCGTAAAGGGCGTCTCCTCGTCGAACACCGCATCCGTCGCTTGCCCGCCGGCCCGCGTGCCGACAATGCTCGACCCGCTGGTGTGGATGAACGTCTTGCCGCTGCCGGCCAGCGCCTCCAGCATGGTTGCGGCGGACGGCTGATGATCGGCGTTCGCGGTATTGATGACCGCGTCGGCAGAGCGCGCGGCATCGGCCAGGATGCCGGCATCGTCGAGCGTTCCGAGGACCGGTTCGATCCCCCGCTCCCGCACGTCCCCGGCGCGGGCCTCCGAGCGGACAAGGCCGGTGACCTGATGGCCGCCGGCGATCAGTCTCGCCGCGACGGAGCCGCCGATATAGCCGGAAGCGCCGGTGATGAATATTTTCATCTATGAAAATCCCCTCCGCGCCGCGGTCGCGAACCCGTGTGGCGGACGCCGTCCGCGACGCTACCGTCCGGCCGTCCCGACTTATTCCTTATAGTCGGGCTCCGTGCGGTCGAGGATACGCTTCAGGGCCTTGAAATGATGTTCGCAGGGCCGCATCCCCCCATAGGTCTGGTTTCCCATGCTCTGCATGGTTTCTTCGACGACTTCCGGCGGCATTTCCTTCAGCGGCTTGCCGGTCCACATGGCATAGAGCTGCACCTGCGCGGCGCGCTCGGTGTAATAGAGCCGGTCATAAGCCTCGGCGACGGTCCTGCCGATGGTCGCCACGCCGTGATTGCCCATAAAGAGGACGGTCTTGTCGCCGAAGAGATCGGCGAGACGCTCGCCTTCCTCCGGATCGAATGCCGGCCCGGTATAGTCGGCGTCATAGGCGATCTGCTTCATCATGCCGACTTCGGTCTGGCCAATCGGCTTGATGCGCGGGTCCTCGAGGCGTGTCAGAGCGCTCGCGAAGGGCATATGGGTGTGCATGACGCAGGCAGCCTGCGGGAGCTTGCGATGGATCGGCGCATGGATCGCGTAACAGGACCGCTCGACCTCTCCCGAGCCTTTCAGGACCTTGCCGTCATAGCCGACTTCCATGAAAGTGCTGGCGGTAACTTCCGACCAGTGCAGGCCGAACGGTATCTGGTAGTAGCGGTCGTTCCTGCCCGGCACCGTCAGGGTCAGATGATTGAATATGCCTTCGTGAAAATCGTGCATCACCGCCATGCGGTGGGCCGCCGCCAGATCGACGCGCGCCTGCCATTCCGCCGCCTCTGTCCTGGTTTTCTCCGGATCCAACCTCAATTGCATTGTCGCTCTCCAAATTTGTCCGCACTTTGGGGGCGCCGATCCCTGCGCCTGCCGTCCCAGTCCGATTGCGCTTCCGCTCTGCCGGTGAAGCGCCAAACACGCCAGTCGCGGTATCATAACAGCAATGAAGCACGTTCCAAGCGGCGATATTGCCGGAAATCGCACTGTGTCGCGTCGGCAGGCGCGCCGGGCAAGCCGCCGCCAACTTTACAATGGCGCCGCCGGCCGATTGCGCCTAAGACTTCGGTTTTTTATCAACACGGAGGCGGAGATGGGAGCGCTGGACGGCAAGAACGTGCTTATCACCGGCGGCACGCAGGGAATTGGCCTGGCGTCCGCGATCCTGTTTCAGGCCGAAGGGGCGCGGGTGGCGGTCTGCGGACGCAACCCGGCCAGCTTGCAGGCGGCGGGAACGGCGCTGAACGGTCAGGCCCTCACGGTCCAATGCGACGTCTCCAGCCTTGGCGATCTCGATCAGCTTATGGAGCGTGTCGGCGAGACGTTCGGGCATCTCGATATCCTGTTCGCCAATGCCGGTATCGCCCGCTACACGGCAATCGAGGAGGTAACGCCCGAGGAATTCGACCAGGTGTTCGCCACCAATGTCAAAGGGCTCCTGTTTGCCGTGCAAAAAGCCCTGCCGCTGCTTCGCGACGGCGGCGTCATCATATTGACGGGCTCCATCGCCTCGAAGCTCGGCCAGCCGGCGATGTCCGTCTATGCCGCCTCGAAAGCCTCGGTCCGCAGCCTCGTGCAGACGCTTTCTGCCGATCTTCTGCCGCGCCGCATCCGTGTCCTCGGCCTGACGCCCGGCCCGGTGGACACCCCGATCTTCGAGAATTCCGGCCTCTCCCCGGAAGAAGCCCGCGCCAAGCTGGATCAGGTCTCGAAAAGCGTGCCGATCGGCCGCTATGGCCAGGCGGAAGAGATCGCGAAAGCGGCGCTCTACCTCGCCTCTGACGCTTCGAGCTACATGCTCGGCACCGAAATCGTCCTTGACGGCGGCAAGAGCCAGATTTGATTGATTTCTGTTGGACTTAGCCGCGGGGATAAGTCGCATGACGTCAGAAATGGGGTTAATGAAAGCCCTTTTGAATTCTCACTTGTCATTCTCCCCCCATTACACCCTCTCCTTCGTCATGCCCGGACGAAGATCCGGGCATCCAATAGTGCATTTGAGATTGATTCGGGAGGCCCTATTGGATCACCGGGTCTTCGCCCGGTGATGACGGAAGAGAGAGCTAAATGGCGGCGCGCCGGACGACTTGGCTTCGCCAGGATCGTGGCGCGCCGCCTAAACATCCCTCCCATCGAGGGGGGGGTATAGTTATCTCCCACCATAAATAATTAGCATTCGCGCCCGAGCACAAGGCCGATCTTGAGACTGGGAGCGATGCCGGTCGTGTGTCTGGGAGCGAGGCCGGTCGTATGTCTGGGAGCGAGGCCGGTCACAGGGCCAGGAACACGAACAGGACGAGAAGCCAAGGCACTATTGATTACATTCCGCTCTCTCTTGCGCAACTGACGAACGGTCAGCTTTGGGCAAATTTCGAAACTTTGCGAACTGGCAGCGGACACAATATATGGAGCACAATTGTCTTTTACAGACGACTACTGCCTGTATGCCTTGTGGAATTCAATATGTGCTCTAAAACAATCGAGATTGCCGTGGACGTTCAATCTCCCAGAGAAGCTAACTGTCCGTCGTCAAATGTTTTGGGACAACCTGCAGTCTGAGCTAAGAGAGTATC
>CAYWBS010000167.1:0-6735 GCA_964456215.1 uncultured Hyphomicrobiaceae bacterium | reverse complement strand
ATACTTCTGGCCGCTTTAGCAGAAAGATCAACGGAATGATGGCAAGTGTAAAGATTGCGATAAACCAGAAGATGTCGTTGAAGGCGAGCATCTGCGCCTGACGGCCGATTTCGTGGATGATCAAGGGCTGTGCCTTGGGGGAGTGTGCGGTTAGCCCGGTATTGGCCGAGATGCTCGGTTGCCCAGCGTTGGTCATTCTTTCCCTTGCTCCAATCCATCTAAGCTCTCAATGACAAGAGCCACGACCGGTCAGCCGGCCCATAGGCGGCAAGGGACCAAGGCTATTCAGGGATGTCTTTGTCCGATGTCAATTCGCCTCGCTCCCTCAGGAGCTGCGTAGTCTCCGGCCACGAGCGGTCGGCCCACCGCGCGAACAGCCAAAGGGCGGCGAAGAATACAATGATAAAGACTAGCCAAATCCAGGTTTGAAGCGTCATGCGCGGTAGGTCTCCTCGCTTTTCAGCAACTCTAAAAACCGGTTGCCATGGCTTTCAAGATCCCGACCTAAATGTGTCCTGCCTGTTTCAAGCACTCGACCCGTTAGCTGAGGCTGCGCTGATATGTTGTCGGGGTAAAGCCAGTGGCCTTGCGAAATGCCGCCGTAAATGCACTAGTATCGCTGAAACCCAATATCATCCCAATTTCGGTGACCGACTTCGCGGATTGGGCCAATAGGGCCTTAGCTTGATCTATCCGTCTTGTGATGTGATAGCGATGCGGCGGAAGCCCGAAGGATTGCTTGAAGGCACGGCAGAAGTAGAAGGAACTCAGGCCTACCAGTTGCGCCAGGTTGGCAAGCGGGAGCTGCTCCGCAAGGTGCTCCTCGATATATGAAGTGACGATCCGCTGTTGCCATGGCGCAAGCCCGCCTTGCGCATGACCGTTTACATGCGGCGCACCGCGATCTAACCGTATGAGCTCATGCGCGAGCACGGCGCCAAGCGTCCTTAGATAGGCCTTATCTCCAGACGAAGGTTTTTCTATCAATGGCTCCAGTTTGAGCGCCGTCTCCAGGAGATTGTTGTTCTCGAAATGTAGGCGCGGCGTGTTCGGCAGAGACGGAACCTGGAGGCCTTGGGGATCAAAATACACGCATATGAGGCGGGCAAGCGTGCGAGGCAGCAGCCATTCGCGATAGTCGTGGCCGGCAGGAACGAAAGTCAGTTTTCGTGCCAGATTTCTAAGAGTTGAGCGCGGCAGCCCCTCGACCACGGTTTCACCTTCCTCACGAACTCCACGTTCATAGAGAACGAAAAGGTGGACAGGGGCACGAAATCGCACTTCGAGCTTGTCATGCGTTGTGCCTTGAATGATCTCCGCCACGCCTCCGTCCCAACCGACAGCACGCCGTCTCACAGCGTCAACGGGGGTAACGTCCACAAGTGCGCCAAGGAATTCGTCATGCACGCAAAACACCGGCGCCACCGATTGCTCATTGGTCCGACCGGTCAGCACTTGAAGGTGAGAACGAGTAAGACCCGAAGGGTTCAGATCTGCTTTGGCCGACAAGGCATCGGAATGACCATCGCTTGGTGCATCGTGTTTTTGTAGCGCATTCGTCAACATGATCTCCATCTCCTCCGCTGTTGGGCCACGCCGACATGTTTGTTCGGCAGCACCTTCAGCTATCAGGTGAACGTAAGCCCGAGCCGGGAGTCTCTCAATCGTACGTGCGTTGGACGGACCAGAGAACTTTGGATGACTCAATAATACTTAGGTATGAGTGCTGGCCGTCCTTCAGCGTTGATCCCAACTGAAACGGTCAATTGGGCCGATCATCGGCTGACTCGGCATTGGAGCCTCTAACTACCGTGTCGATGCAATCGACCAGACCCTGCGGATCAAAAGGTTTATTTAGAAAACAAATGGCGCCAGCCTTCATGGCACGCGCGCGGCTTCTTTCCTCGGCGAAGGCTGTGATGAAAATGACCGGTATCTGCCAGCCATGGCAAACCAAGTGCTCAAGAAGCTCTATGCCGGTCATGCCGGGCATACGGACGTCAGTAATGAGGCACGATGTCTTATTCAACCGATCTGATTGAAGAAAGTCCTCGGCGGATGCAAAGGAATAGGCGACATATCCGTGTAGCCTAAGAAGCTTGCCGAGTGCATTGCGAACGGATTCGTTGTCATCAACGATCGAAATTATGGGCTGTTGCAACTGATCCATCCTTTGAGGATCTTCAGCTGTCGGACCTCCGTGACCTATAAGTGTCGCACCCGGAACACGCTTTGTGCAGATATACTTTGGTTTGTGGCTTGGGAGGTCCCGCCGACAAACAATCGGCGCCGCGACGCTCTCCGTGTCGCAAACGACGTTTTGGCGATGTGCTAGGGTGAAGTTTGATCGACCCGGATTTCAAGCGCCTCGGCCATCCTAACAAGATCAGCCAATGACGGGGCTGCCATCTTCTTCATGACATGTCCGCGATGAATTTTCACGGTAATCTCACTGAGGCCGATCTCTCCGGCAATCTGCTTGTTCATCAATCCCGCAACCACAAGCGCCATCACCTCGCGCTCGCGAGGCGTTAACGATTTGTAGCGGGACTGCAATTCGAGCAAAGACTTCTCGTCCTCGCGCCGCTTTCTGTCGCGCTTTATCGCCGCCGCAACCGCGTCAAGCATGTCTTGTTCGCGAAATGGCTTCGTCAGAAAGTCTGCAGCGCCCGCTTTCATCGCCCTTACGGACATCGGAACGTCGCCATGACCGGTCATGAAGATGATCGGGACTCGAATGCCTTCCTTCGCAAGCTCAGCCTGAATGTCCAATCCGCTCAATCCCGGCAGCCTGACATCTAGAATGAGGCAACTCGGGACGTCTGGCAGTCTGCTTTGCATAAGTTCCGCGGCCGATCCAAAGACCTCGACGGCCAAACCCACCGATCGAAAAAGCCGCCGAAGAGCGTCGCTGAACTGTTGGTCGTCCTCGACAATTAGGACGATCGAATCCGTTGCATCGGCTGCTGAGGATGCATCGGAGGCCGGTCGTCTAGGCGGGGTCATGATTTCGGTGTTCCCTGTGCGGCAGGCAAGCTGAACTGAAAAGTTGCGCCCCCCTCGACATTATCCTTGGCCCAGATCCGGCCCTCGTGCAGCTCAATGATCGAGCGGCAAATTGCCAGCCCCATGCCCATCCCATCGGCCTTCGTTGTGAAAAAAGTATTGAATAGCTGCTTCTCGGCATCTGGGTCGATGCCAGTACCGGAATCCCGCACTGCGACGACTACCTGGTCTGAGTCATTGTATGTTGTGATCAGCAACCGACCCGGGCCCTTGCCAACGGCATTGATCGCCTCCATGCCATTCGCCACCAAATTGAGGATCACTTGCTGCAACTGTACCCGATCGCCAAGCACCGGCGCTATTTCGGGATCAAGTTCCAGCGCCAGAGAGACTCCATGAACAAGCAATTCGCGTTCCACGAGCGGTACGATCTCTCGTATGACGTCATTGATATCCAGCAATGTTTTGTGCGGCTCGGACTTATTAGAGAGAGACCGCAATCGGCGGATGATCTCGCTGGCTCTCATACTATTGGAGACAACGCCCTCGATGGCATCACGTATTTCTTGCAAGTCCGGACTGTCACGATCGATCAGACGCAAGCAGATCTCTCCATTGGTAACAATTGTGGCCAGCGGCTGATTAACTTCGTGTGCAATCGATGCAGCGAACTCACCGAGAGTTGCGGTGCGTGCAACATGTGCGAGCGCAGCTTCAACGGTGTGCAAATTCTTTTCGATCTCCTTCTGCTTGGTGATGTCGTTGTTTGTCTCCAAGATCGCAATTGGCCGCCCCCGCTCGTCTTTCAGCAGAGACCATCGACTCGCCACAAAAGTCAACGTTCCGTCGCGCTTCACGTGCGACAGCTCTCCTTCCCATCGGCCTGTGTGCTTTAACTCGCGCATGATTTCGTCAAAAGGCTTGGGGAAACGCGTCTGTAGGAGTTTATGTGTTGACTTGCCGAGTGCCTGATCTTTCGTCCAGCCATAACGCTCTTCAGCACCACGATTCCTGTAGGTAATCACGTCGTCCATGTTGCGCACGAGGATGGTGTCGTGGGTGAGATCAAGGAGAAGGGCTTGCTCGTGAATGGCCTTGTGCGCGGACTCGTTTTGGAGTGCGAGATAAGTGGCGATCACGATGGCGATGATGCCAATAATAAGATTGACGAGCACGGGCACATAGAGAGGGCCCTGTCGGGTCGCAACGTGACTTAGTATGGCAAGGACAATGCAGGCGCCCGCAACGGCCAGAACGCCGCGCACATCGAGAAAACGAACGGCAAGCAAAACAACGGCGACATAGAGAACCGAAACGGCGATTTCGAAGTTTGTCGCCGTATCCAACGCAAACACGGTTAGGGCAACCAAACCGGCCAATATTGCAAGAGCGAACTGCCTCTTATCAAGCCTGGACAAGGTGACCTCGACACTTGCGTGGGGGAGGAAGGCTAGGTTTTACCTCTGATCAGGGCTGACCGGCAACTGCACCGGGGCCACAGCCTCCCACGACACGAATTGCAGGAGCATCGCTGCGACGTCAGATGTCGCAATCGGGAACCACTTCTCGCAATACCGCAAGAGCGTCTAATCGTTTTTGGACGTATCTCACCATCAAACAAGCGAGGTAGGTGCTTGGAGAAAGACGGCACCCCGAGATAACCTATTAACAAGATCCTGCGCCGGCTTCGCAAACGCCGGGCAGGATCTTTACCGGAGCCGTGAAGAACTTATTTTCCAAGCGCGTGACATACTGCAGAAGAATGTAGATGACTGGACAATCGGCTATCACACTTTATGGCATTTCGACTTGGGTCATTCCTCTGTTGATTGCCATCACGTTCCACGAGGCGTCACATGGGTATGTGGCGCGCCTTTGCGGCGATGACACCGCATGGTTGCTCGGCCGCGTCAGCTTCAATCCGTTAAAGCATGTCGATCCATTTGGCACGATCATGCTTCCGGCACTTCTTCTCTTGATGCGCTCTCCATTCCTGTTCGGCTACGCAAAACCTGTGCCTGTAAATTTTCAGGCTTTGCGACACCCGCGCCGAGATTCAGTCCTCGTTGCGGCGGCAGGCCCGGCGATGAATCTCGCCCTCGCTACTCTGTCAGCGTTTGCATTCCATTTTATCGGTGATGTGTCCAATGGGGCGGAGGCATGGTTGGCCGACAATCTCAAGAACGCGCTTGTCATCAACGTTTTGCTCGCGGTCTTCAACCTGATACCGCTACCGCCGCTCGACGGCGGTCGCATTGCCTTAGGGATATTACCAAAGGCGCTCGCCATCCCGCTCGTGGGGCTTGAACCATATGGCCTGATAATTCTGATTGGAGTGCTGTTTGTCTTGCCACTGCTGGGCGCGCAGCTTGGGATCGATCTTAATTTTCTGTGGCAAACGATCGCGCGCATAACCACAGCCATCATCGATGGAATTCTTTGGCTGAGCGCCAACGGCTAGAGAAGCAGGACCAGAGCGTTTGGGTTGACCGCCGATCTCGCTTATTAAGAGTTTAAGCAAAAAGATTTCAATCGAAGCAAAATCTCATCATCGGTTTCGCTCCGACCTCACCACATAACGTTGGTGGAAAGACGAATAATTTTTGGAAGGAGCATCCCCATGAATAGACTTCTGACGACGACTTTCCTGCTTGCGAGTTTGACGGTGCCGGCATTTGCGGCCAATGTCGCCAATCCCGACGCAGGAGACACCGCACCGGGTTATATGTACCCGGCAAAGCACCATTTGGCCGTTTTGGACACGGTCGGCAACTGCGCGGTCATTGAGGGGTCACAGCCAGGCCCAGGCCTCAAACTCATCGGTAACAAGAACGGCTATCCCACGATCAAAGCTGCCGAGAAAGCCTTTAACTCGGAGTGCAAGGGCACAGTGCCGCGTTACGACGCCTAACAATAGACTCGCATATGAATGCCCGGCGACCCGCTGGGCATTCATGGCTTTCTTCGACAAGTGGATCGCAGCCTAACGATCCACTCCTACATACATCGTAGTCGAGCCCCATTAGGCATATTCTGCGCGATCAACAATCGTGAGGGACCAAGGCCGCAAGCACAAGCAGGCTTCAAGGCAAGACGCCTCCACACACGGCAAGGAATTGCGAACGCAATTTCACATCCGCCACTAACTATCCAATATGGACTCAACATTGGACGGCACCACTTGCCGAGGCGAAGCAATACCATGAGTGCGTTACGCGTCTTAGGTCGAAAACTTGGGAGCACCAAGCTCAACCGGCTGCGCAAGGTACTCAGAGAGCTCTCTGACCACTACCATCCGGAAAGACACTACATGCGCGGGCCGGGCCCTCGGTGGCATGAGAAACACGATCCTCAACCAAATTGCGGTCTGGACTGAAGGGGAAAAGGGAACGAGCGCCGTGCGGGACAAATCATGGACCCGGAAGGGAATCCGGGACGCAGCACGGAATTGTCGCTTGCCCGCAAGAACGAGCAAGACAGAGCAATAGTGCAAAAGCTGAAGCCGCCGGAGCGTATTATTTTCGGTGCTGTGTCGGACAGGGCAGGTGTGACGACAAAGACAAATTCTGTGTCCCGGCCGCACCCAAGGCCATAGGCGAAGCCCGCCCCTCCCTCTCCCCCGCTCGGAGGGCTCGCCTGGGATATGGAAATGAGGGGCCGGTGGCAGTGCCATCGGCCCCCATTTTTCAATCTTTATCGCTAGAATTTCAGCGTGGCCCCAGACCGTCC
>CAYWBS010000166.1:0-6749 GCA_964456215.1 uncultured Hyphomicrobiaceae bacterium | reverse complement strand
GCAGAAAAGCACGCGAAACCGGAACCTCCCAAATTGCCGGACATGGGCCACAGGGGCCCGGCCAATTATTCCCTGAAAGAGGAGAAAAGAATGTCTGAGCAAACGAATGAAGCCGCGAACGGATCGCCAGATGGCCTTGGCCAGCGGTTTGGCCGCGGACGGGGATGGGGACCTGTTGCCGTCCTCTTCGTTGCCCTTATCGCCGCCGCTTCGGGTGCCTTCGCCACCAAGGCGGTCAGCCACGGTTATGGACATTGGCATGGCGGCGGTTTCATGCATGGACCGCTCGATCCGGCTGATGCGGAGAAGCATGCCGAACGCATGGCGAAACACATTGCCGTGGAGGCCGACGCGACTGGCGAACAGCAGGAAAAGCTCGTCGGTATCGCAAGGACCCTTGCCAAAGAACTTGTTCCCCTTCGCGACGAAATAACGGCGGCACGCCAAAAGGGACGCGAGCTTCTCACTCAGGCGGTCATAGATCGCGACCGGATTGAAATGTTCCGGACCGAGCAGCTTGCGCTTGCCGACACGATCACCAGGCACATTACCAAGGCGCTTGCCGACGCAGCCGACGCCCTGACCGCCGAACAGCGAAAGGCGCTCGCGGAGCGGTTTCCGCCTCGCACAGGCTTTTGGAGAGATCGCGATCACAGATAGACTGCTACAGTGACTGAGCGCATATTGTTAATAGAAGACGATGACCGCCTCGCCAGCATGGTCCAAGACTATCTTGGCGAGGCGGGATTTCGTGTCGAGCATGCCGCGACCGGCGCGGTCGCCGTTGCCCGCCACAGCCGCGAAGACTTCGATGCCCTCATTCTCGATCTCATGCTGCCGGATATGGACGGCTTGGAGATCTGCCGGCGTATCCGCGCACGCTCCGATACGCCGATCCTGATGTTGACGGCCCGCGGCGACGCCATGGACCGGGTTGTCGGCCTGGAAATGGGGGCCGACGACTATCTGCCCAAGCCCTTCGAACCGCGCGAGCTGCTGGCAAGGCTGAGGGCCATCCTGCGGCGCCGCGGCGCGGAACATCCCGCCGAGATTCTTCGCTTCGGCGAACTTGAGATCGATCTGGCGGAGCAGCAAGTCCGCCTCTCCGGCGAGGAGCGGCCGTTGACGAGCTATCAATTTGCCCTGCTCGTCGTCCTCGCCCAACATGCCGGGCGGGTCATGTCGCGAGACACGCTCATGGATTTGATGAAAGGAGAGCCGTTTGAATCCTTCGATCGCTCCATCGACGTGCATGTCTCCCGCATCCGTGCTGTGATCGAAGACGATCCCAAGACCCCACGCCGGATTATTACGGTGCGCGGCGCGGGATATGTCTTTGCCAAGATGCAGGACTGAGGACGAGATGTCTTTCCTCGAACCGCCAAGGGCGTGGCTGGGCGGTCCCACCGTTCCAGGAAATTGAATGCGACGCCTTTATCAAAAGATCTATCTCACCGTCATCGTCAGCCTGCTATTGGTCGTCTTGGGCGCCGGCGCCCTCTGGCGCAGAGCCGCGGATCAGCCCGAAGCGCGCCAGGCATTCGAAGTTGCCGGCGAATTGGCCGCCACTCTTCTGCCGCCTGCCGACGCATCCATCGAAAGGCAAATGCGTGTCATTAAGAAGCTCGCCCGCCGGTTCCGGCTCGAGATCGCCCTGTTCGATGAAAATCGCAATCTCATCGCGGCGACGGGCCCGGGCCTTCCAATTCCTCCACGCGGCCAGGAGGCAGGCACCTGGATCTACGGCCCCGGTGGCCCCGCCGCGGTCATTCGATTGCCCGATAAGCGTTGGCTTTCGGCGCGTACCTGGAGACGTCACAGGCACCCTGCCCTTGGACTCATTATTTTTTTGGGCGGTATTGCGCTGGTCGTCGGGATTTGCGGCTATCCTGTCGTCCGCGGGCTCACCCGCCGGCTTGAGCGGCTGCAGGCGGGCGTCGAGACGCTCGGAAAAGGGGATCTGATGGCCCGCGTCAAGGTCGAAGGCAAGGACGAGATCGCCCAACTGGCCTCAAGTTTCAATGACGCCGCTGCGCGGATCGAGGAACTGGTCGGCGCGCACCGGCTGTTCCTGGCCAATGCCTCCCATGAATTACGGACGCCGCTGTCGCGCCTGCGGCTCGGCATCGAGCTGCTCAAAGAGAAGGCCGATCCGGAGAGAAAGGCCGAACTCGAAACAGATATTGGCGAGCTGGATCAACTCATTGACGAGATCCTATTGGCGAGCCGGCTCGATACGATCCGCGATATGGAGATCAAGGAGGAGATCGATTTGCTCGCCCTGGCCGCGGAAGAGTGCGCACGCTACGCGGGATGTTTCTTCGACGGCGAAGCCATTTTCGTCCGCGGCGACCCGCGCCTCGTGCGCCGCATGGTGCGCAACCTCCTCGATAACGCCGAGCAGCACGGAAAACCGCCCATCAGGGTTGAACTGCAACGGCAGGGGGAGATGGCGGTCCTGGATGTCATGGATCATGGCCCGGGAATTCCCGAATCCGAGCGCCGGAAAGTCTTTTTGCCATTCTACCGGTCAAACCGGCAGGCCGCCACCAAAGGTTCGGGGCTCGGCCTATCCCTCATTCGCCAGATCGCCCGGCGTCATGGTGGCGATGCGCTCATCGCCGAGCGCCCGGACGGTCCGAACTGCTTCCGGGTAACATTGCCGGCAACCGGGCGCGCATCAAAGCACTAGCAACAACGCGCCGATGGCGACGAGTGCCAGGGTCCAGATCATGTCGATATTGACCCAGAGGCGGCGCAGCAACGTCAGACCCAGCCATTCATAAACGATCACCGCCACCACGCCCGTCACGCAAAGCATCGCCAGCATGTGAACGCCCAGGCCGGCCAGCGCCATGCCAAGCGTTCCGCCGGCGCCCGCGACGGGTGAGCCGTTCACAAAACACAGAGGCATGAGAGCCGGCCAAAGCATGAGGCCGGCGCCATGGGCAGTGGCCATCAGGAATGACCAGACTACCAAGCCCAAGAGGCCGGTCTGCATACCAACCCGGACACGGTGCCGGTGACCGAAGAGCCAGTGGTAAACGGCCCAGCCAATGAGGACCGCTCCCGACGCGGTGCGGACAAGCTCCAGCGGCAGAAGCAAACCGGTAGTGACCAGCGTTCCCGCCACGGCGGCGATTGATAGAGCGTGACCAAACGCGATCGGCAGGAGGGCCATGAGGACGACTGATCGGCTCTGATGGTGCAGGCCCAGCGCCACCGCAAACAGCCATCCCATGGCCGGATTGAGCCCGTGAAACGCCCCTAGGCCGGCGAGAAGCAGCCATGGCCAAACGGCGATCACGGGCAAATGCCCGTTCGCTTCAAGGACCAGGCATATTCACCCGATCCGCAATCATTCAACCCATCGCTCACGGATAGCAATAAGAGTCCGACGAGCAATCGCCGCCCTCAAGGCGAACCTGATGCGGGCGGTGCGGCTTCGGCCAATCGACAAAGAATTTCTCGTCGAAGGCGATGCCGCCTTTCGAGTCCGTGTCGAGCTTGACCATCCAGCCATCTATCCTTTCCGGATAGAATTGCGGGTCGACGGCGCCATAAAGCGAATTGGTGAAATAGACGCGCTTGCCATCGCGGCTGATCTCGACCATTTGTGGGCCGCCATTGAGCGCCCCGTTCTTGGCCGCCGGATGGGTCTCCTTGGAGACGATGCCGCCGATCCTGACCTTGCCGGTCAATTTGGGGTTAAACGGATCCGAGACATCATATTGCTGCAGGTCGCCGGTGCCCCAGCACGCCACATACAGAAACCGGTCATCCATGGAGAGGTCAATGTCGGTGACCAGCGGCGGACACGCCTTGAACCCCTTCAGCATGGGCGGCAGTTCGTCTTCGGTGGCCGGTTCGGCCGGAATCTCGATCACCTTCTTGACCGCCCACTTGTCACCATCGCGGTACCAAACCCAGATCGACGACGACAAGTTCTCAAGACTCACCACGCAATTGACGAAGCCATAGGCTTTCGTCGGATCATGCGCGGGGCGGAGTTCAAAGACGAGCTGATACGTCTCGCCAAAGTCGATCGTCTGCAGGTGCTTCCTCTTGTGCAGATCCCAGAAATGGAGGCGGCGGCCGTATTTGGCGCCAAGCAGCACTTCCGGAATGAGCCCGTCCTCGAACATATCAGGCGTGCCCCATTCGCTGGTGACCAGCGTGTCATGGCCCAAATGCCACCAGGCATCATAGGCAAAGTGTTGCGAACCTCTGTCCATTTCCCACTGGCCGCGCACGTCGAAAGTCTCATGGTCCATGAGAAAGACGCCGCCGGGACCTTTCCCCTCGCGATTGCCAAGGGCGGCTACATAAATACCCTCCGGGCCGCAATGAACCGTGTGAGGACGGCTATAGCCCGCAAGTTCCGCAACCTCTTCCGGTTCTATGACTTTGACAATCTCAGGCTTTTTGGGGTCGGACTTGGTGTCTAATATGTGAATGCGCGATGACCGGAGGCCGGGTACGACGAGGTAGCGGCGCTCGACATGGGGATGAGGCGCGTTCGGACAGAGACAGGACGAACAGGCGTTCCAGCCGAAATGATGAAGCTCGTCACCTGCATTGGGCATAGAAGTCGAGCCGACGATCTCGGAATAGGTTTTGGACTTTGGATCGACATCGACGACGGCGATAGCATCGGGCGTATTTCGCTCCGGATCGAAAGCCGCAACATAGGCGAGGGTTTCGGGCGCCGCCTTCATCGCCATGCGCGGAGAGGGGTAGAAGCTTGGATCGGGTGTCCAGTTCACCATGGCGTATCCTCCTATATTATAACCAAGCCGAACCACGCCAAAGGTCAGGCTGTGGCCCATCATTGTCACTGTTTGTGCCGAAAGTCCAAAGACGATAAGTCATAAGCATGCAGTTATTCAAACATTAGTGGACACTCTAATAGCATGGATAACCGGAAGGCCACAGAGCTGAATACGCAACGGCCATCGTCCGCCGCCAACAGCGCGTTACGCTCGTCATCAGCCATAACAAACAGAGGGCACGCATGTCCGACCCATTCATCATTACCATCGTCGCCTTGACTTTCCTATTGGCCGGCGCGGTCAAGGGCGTGATCGGTCTCGGCCTGCCAACCGTGAGCCTTGCCCTCTTGACGGCGGCACTCGGACTTCCGCAGGCCATGGCGCTTCTCCTCGTGCCGTCCTTCGTCACCAATCTCTGGCAGGCGGCGGTCGGAGGACATGGCCGAGCGATCCTGTTGCGTCTTTGGCCGTTCCTCATTATGGCAACGGTGACCATTTGGATCGGTGCCGTCGCCCTCACCCGTGTAAACCTGTCACTCCTTTCGGCGCTTCTTGGAGGCCTTTTGATCATATATTCCGTTATCAACTTGAAACGTCCAAGATTTGCCATCACGCGTGAACAAGAGCCCTGGGTCGGACCGCTCCTCGGCACATTAAACGGCATGCTCACTGGAATGACCGGTTCATTCGTGGTGCCCGGCGTCTTGTATCTCCAGGCGATCGGATTGCCGCGCGACACACTCATCCAGGCAATGGGCATGCTTTTCACGGCGTCCACTCTGGCGCTGGCCATCGCGTTGCAGAGAAACGAAATATTGACGGCTGAACTCGGCTCACTTTCCGCCGCCGCCGTTCTCCCCGCGCTTATCGGCATGGTCTGCGGGCAGCGTATTCGAAAATTCTTGTCGGAGAGCGTGTTCCGCCGCGTATTCTTTATCTCGCTCTTGATTGTGGGCGCCTACATTGTCGCCCGCGCGCTCGCCTGACCGGCTGCAGGCCTAACGGATCTTGAAGACCAGCTTGCCGCGGAGATGTCGTGACTCGCTAATAGCATGGGCGTCAGCCGCTCTCGACAGGGGGAACAGGGTGATTTCGGGCTGGCGAACGGCACCCGCCTCAATGAGATGCAGGATTCGCTCCAGGTGAGGACGGTCTCTCCGCACATTTGGTCTGAGGGAGACTACGTCGCCGCGGGGCGGCGCCGGCGGTTTTGGTCCTGAAGCTATGAATGCGGCGCGGCCGCCCGGCCTGAGCACGGTGAAGGAGCGTTGTGCCACGTCGCCGCCGACCACGTCGAATACGGCGTCGCAGCCGGAGACGGCTTCAGTGAAATCCCGGGTCTTGTAATTGATGATCTCATCAGCACCCAGGTCGCGAAGATAATCATGATTTGAGAGGCTGGCGGTGGTAATGACATGCGCGCTCAGATGCTTGGCAAGCTGGATGGCAACGCTTGCAACGCCACCCGCGCCTCCCTGGATCAGGATCGTTTCACCTGGCTGGAGTTTTAACGTGTCTTCAATCGTGACCAGCGCCGTCAATCCGGTGAGCGCCAGCGCCGCCGCATCAATATGGGAAATCCCATCCGGTTTCCTGGCGATGATTTCCGATTTGATGGCGATCCTTTCCGCGTAGGCGCCTTCGTGTCCGACATCGCAAACGCCGAACACCGCGTCGCCGGGCTTGATATCGTGAACCCCGTCCCCCGCGGCGCTGACAATTCCAGAGAAATCCCGCCCCAATATCAGCGGAAAACTCGTTCTTCCGCTATAGTGGCCCAGCCGCACTTTCCAGTCGGCGGCATTGATGCTTGCCGCATGCACATCGGCGACGATCTCGCCAGGCCCGGCGACGGGATCCGGCCTTTCGCCAAATCTTATCATTTCCGGCCCGCCAAATTTCTCTATGAAAGCCGCCTTCATTGTCCTCGTTCTCTCAATCGCCGACCGGTGCCGGCAATATACCTTGATCAAAAAA
>CAYWBS010000165.1:0-6760 GCA_964456215.1 uncultured Hyphomicrobiaceae bacterium | reverse complement strand
CGATATGGTCAATCCGGATATCGATGGCGCGTCGACGGCAATGAAACTGGCTCTCGACGACGCTGCCATCGCGCCGGCGGATATCGACTATATCAACGCCCATGGCACGGCGACGAAAATCAACGATACGAACGAGACCAACGCCATAAAGAGGGTGTTTGGCAATTCGGCGAAGGAAGTATCGATATCCTCGACAAAGTCCATGCACGGTCATTGTCTCGGCGGCAGCGGTGCGGTCGAGGCGGCGATTAGCATTAAGGCGATCGAGGAGAATTTCGTGCCGGCGACGATAAACCTCGATGAAGCGGATCCTGAATGCGATCTCGACTACACGCCGAGCGAAGGGCGCAAGAGAGAAGTCAACTATGTGCTGTCGAACTCTTTCGCGTTTGGCGGCCTGAACGCCGTGCTCGTCTTCGGCCCGCCGCCCGTCTGAGAAAAATCACTTAGCCCGACGAGTGCGACGTGCATCCCGATTGGACCGCCGAATGCCGGAAGGTGTCCGTCGCCGCAGGGAGCGGCTCGGCGGAGCGGTCTTCAATGGCGGGGGGGCTCATCTGCCGCGTAAAGAACCTGTTAAGCGGTCGATCAGTCGTTACCGACCATTCTGCGCATGAGCTCGGCCGAGCCAACGTTATCGAAGCCTATGCTTTCGTAAAAGTCATAAGCCGCTTCCCGGTGACTGCCCGCGTAAAGGGCAACCGAGCGCAATTCCCGCCGTGTCGCCCAGGATTCGGCTTCGCTCATCAAGGCACGGCCAACGCCTTTTCCGCGAAAGTTCTCATCGACCACCAATGCCTGAACGATAGCCTCGACGGGCTTTTCGAGGGCAGGGCGGACGAATATATGCATCAAGCCGACTACGTTTTCCTCAATTTCGGCGATCAACATCTCATGATCATGCGCGCACGAAACCGCTCGAAGCCGCCGGGAAAGTTCGCCATAGTCGATGTCGTATCCCAATTGCGTCAAGAGCGTCTTTGCGGATTGAATGTCCGAAGCGCGCAGTTGGCGAATACATATGGGCTCAATCTTTGGCAAGCCGTTTTGTCCCTCCGTCCGGTCCGTGCGGAATTATCAAAGGTGCCTAATGGGACGCTCAATGCCAAGAGGCATATTGAAAACCTAGCAGACTGCAAAATAGTTTTAGTAGGTGAGGCGCGATCTTGTCTTGAGTTTTATGGACGCGCTGAGAGACGGCGGAGGCGGCCAGTCGCCGGAAATTTTTCCAAAATGAGGTGGGTAATGATAAGAGCCCGTGGCATCAATAGATGTCACGGGCTTCGTTCTTTCGGCGCGGCCGCTTGATGGCCGAAAACAACCGCCCGCCGCCATCGTTAGGCGGCTTTGGCCTTGACGGCCGTGCCGTTGATCACCAGCCCCTGGTCATTGGCGGAGACCTGCACGGTGTCGCCATCCTTGATCGCACCCTCAAGCATCAGCTCAGCGAGCGGATCCTGGATATTCTTCTGGATCACGCGCTTCAGCGGCCGCGCTCCATAGGCCGGGTCGTAACCGCGTTCGGCAAGCCAGGTCCTGCCGGAGTCCTGCAATTCGAGTTTGATTTTGCGGCCGCTTAGGTGCTTTCTCAGCCGCTCGATCTGGATATCGACGATCGCCGCCATTTGTTCGCGCTTCAGCCGGTGGAAGAGAATGATCTCGTCCAGCCGGTTCAAGAATTCCGGCCGGAAGCTGGCGCGCACCACATCCATCACCTGGGCTTCCACGAGTTCAACATCGTCGCCCTCCTTTTGCCTGACCAGAATTTCCGAGCCGAGATTCGAGGTCAAGATGATAAGGGTATTGCGGAAATCCACCGTCCGGCCATGCCCATCGGTCAGACGGCCGTCGTCGATCACCTGCAGCAGTATATTGAAGACGTCCGCATGGGCCTTCTCGATTTCGTCGAAGAGGACCACTTGGTAGGGCCGCCGGCGCACGGTCTCCGTCAGCGCACCGCCTTCCTCATAGCCGACATAGCCCGGAGGCGCGCCAATGAGACGGGCGACGGAATGCTTTTCCATATATTCCGACATGTCGATGCGCACCAAAGAGTGCTCGTCATCGAACAGAAATGCCGCGAGCGCCTTGGTGAGTTCCGTCTTGCCGACGCCGGTGGGGCCCAGGAACATGAACGATCCGATAGGGCGGTTCGGATCCTGCAATCCGGCGCGGGCGCGGCGGACCGCCGTCGAAACCGCCGCCACGGCCTCTTCCTGACCGACAATGCGCTTGGCGAGTTCCTCTTCCATGCGCAGAAGCTTTTCCTTCTCGCCTTCAAGCATCTTGTCAATCGGCACGCCCGTCCAGCGGGAGACCACATGAGCGATATGGTCCGCCGTGACGGCCTCTTCGACCATGGCGCCCTTAGAACTATCGCCTTCGGCCTCCGCCGCCTTGAGCTGTTTCTCAAGGTCCGGGATGACGCCGTAAGAGAGCTCTCCGGCGCGCCCCAGATCGCCGCGCCGTTGTGCCTGCTCGAGTTCAATACGCGCTGCTTCGAGCGCCTCCTTGATTTTTTGCGCCGAGGAAAGTTTTGCCTTCTCGTCCTGCCAGCGTTGGGTCAGCCCGGCTGACTCCTCCTCAAGATCGGCAAGCTCTTTTTCAAGTTTGACCAGACGGTCTTTCGAGGCGGCATCGTCTTCCTTTTTTAGAGCCTCGCGCTCGATCTTCAGCTGAATGATGCGGCGGTCGAGCTCGTCGAGTTCCTCAGGCTTGGAATCCACCTGTATGCGTAACCTGCTTGCCGCTTCGTCAACAAGATCGATAGCCTTATCGGGAAGAAAGCGGTCCGTTATATAGCGGCTGGAGAGCGTCGCGGCGGCCACCAGCGCATTGTCGGTAATGCGCACGCCGTGATGCAGCTCATATTTCTCTTTCAATCCGCGCAGGATCGAAACCGTATCCTCGATTGTCGGCTCGGAGATGAACACCGGCTGGAAGCGGCGCGCCAATGCGGCGTCCTTTTCGACATTCTTGCGGTATTCATCGAGAGTTGTCGCGCCGATGCAATGCAGCTCGCCGCGGGCGAGCGCCGGCTTCAGCAGGTTTGACGCATCCATGGCGCCCTCGGCCTTGCCGGCGCCGACGAGGGTGTGCATTTCATCGATGAAAAGGATAATGCCGCCCTGGGCGGCGGTAACTTCGGAAAGCACGGCCTTAAGGCGCTCTTCAAACTCGCCGCGATATTTGGCGCCGGCGATGAGCGCGCCCATATCCAAAGCAAGAAGTTGCTTGTCCTTCAGGCTTTCAGGAACGTCGCCATTGACGATCCTGAGCGCCAGGCCTTCGGCAATCGCCGTTTTGCCGACGCCGGGTTCGCCGATCAGTACCGGATTGTTTTTCGTGCGCCGGGACAGGACCTGGATGGTCCGCCTAATCTCGTCGTCGCGGCCGATCACCGGATCGAGCTGGCCCAAGCCGGCAGCTTCCGTCAAATCTCGGGCGTAGCGTTTCAGAGCGTCGTAGGATTGCTCCGCTGAGGCCGACTCGGCCTTGCGCCCTTTTCGGATGTCGTTGATCGCCGCGTTGAGGCCAACCGGCGTCACGCCGGCATCCGCCAGCATGCGCGCGGTGGCGGCATCTTTCTCCATAGTAAGCGCCAGCAGCAGTCGCTCTACGGTGACAAACTTGTCACCGGCCTTTTTCGCCAGCTTCTCCGCCTGCTCGAAGACACGCGCCAAGGGCGGCGCGAGGTAGAGCTATCCGGCGGCGGAGCCGATAACCTTGGGGATATTTGCAATCGCGGTTTCCACCGCCGCAAGTGCGTCGCCCGGCTGGCCACCGGCGCGACTGATGAGCCCCGCCGCGAGGCCTTCCGGGTCATCAAGCAGAACCTTCAGCAGGTGTTCCGGTGCGAACTGCTGGTGGTGTTCACGGATCGCCAAGCTTTGCGCCGACTGGACGAAGCCGCGCGCACGATCGGTATAATTCTCAAAATTCATTTCCCTCTCCTCAGCACATGCGGACCAGCTCCCTGTAAGCCCGGACCACACGCCCAACTGGCTGGAATCTCAAAATCGATTTTCCGCGGACCCATTATGGCATCCCATCAATGATATAGTATTGCCGCAGTGCAACAAAAAGGGGCATGATCCCGCCAATTCACAAGATCAGAGGCTTTTCCATTATGCTTAATCCTGCATCCTGCCCATCTCCCTGCCTGACCTCTCGCCAACCGCGGCCATTTGGTTAAGACGAAGGCGCCGGTGCTGCTTCAACAAGACCCGATGCGGAGGGAAGAGCGAGCGTTGAGCACAAATCCGATTATCGCCGAAATATATCGTTATCCCGTTAAGGGGTTAGGTCCTGAGCGGTTGGCGCGCGCGCAGCTCAGTCCCGGTGAGACGCTGCCCTTCGACCGCCATTACGCCATCGAGCATGGCAAAGGCCATTTCGACGCAAGCGCGCCCAGATATTTGCCCAAAATCCATTTCCTGATGCTGATGCGCCATGAGCGACTGGCCGGTTTGGAAACGCATTTCGATGAGAAGACCCAAACCCTCAAAATATCGCATAATGGCAGGCAGGTGGCCGAGGGCGATTTAAGGACGCGACCCGGCCGGCAAATCATAGAAGACTTCATGACAGGTTATCTTACCGGCGAGTTGCGCGGGCCGCCTCACATTGTCCAAGCCGACAATCATAGTTTCTCGGATGTGGCGGCGAAATGCGTTCATCTGATCAATTTGGCCACGGTGCGCGACATCGAAGACCTCGTCCGCCGGCCGGTGAACCCCTTACGATTTCGGGCGAATATCTATTTTGACGGACTGCCGCCCTGGAAAGAGTTTGATTGGCTGGATCAAAGGATTGAGATCGGGGCTGCGCGTCTCAAGGTATTCGCGAGGACAGAGCGCTGCGCGGCGACGAACGTCGATCCGGAGACCGGTTGGCGCGATCTTGCGATCCCGGCGACGCTGCTCAAAACCTATGGTCACTCCGATGTGGGCCTTTACGCATCGGTCAAGACCGGTGGTGTTATCCGACCGGGAGATGCGCTCCGGGTGGCCGCGAACCGCTAGAATGTTTTCGCTTTGCGTTGCATCGCTCAAACACTCCAACCTTTGGATTTTTGATGTTTTCGGACGAAAAACCTGCGCCCACTTTTCGTGGAAACGCTGTAGAAATCCCTGTTGTCAGACGAATGGCTCATTAAGAGCTAGATGGCGAATATGCCGTCCGCCGCCGACGTCACACCACCGCGCCATCCGGCGGCGTCCCTTCGGCTGACGGCGTTTCCGCGCCGTTCTTGTTCGGCTTGGTGGATTTGGTTTCTGCTTTTCCAGCCGTCTCCGAGGACTTCGTTTCACCGTTGGTGCTGGAGCGCCGGCGCCGGCGTTTGCCGCCATCTGATTTCGCGTGGGCCGCCCCTGCGCCGTCCGCCTTGCCATCACCGCGCTCAAGGAGAGCATCTCCATCGCTGCCGGTGTTGCCATCAGACGCATCCGCTCTGCCGGACGTATCATCCGCCGTAACGGCAGTCATCGCGACTTTTTCGGTGCCGGCATCTGGGGGAGATGCGGCAGGCCGCGGCTGTGGCTGGGCTCCTGCGCCCGCTCCGTTCAAAGTCTCCGCCGGCTGCGGTGCATTTGCGGCCGCCTGCGCCGGATGCTGCGCCGCCATGATGATGCGATTATAATGCTCGGCGTGTTGCAAATAGTTTTCCGCCGTTATCGGATCCCCTGATGACAGTGCATCCCGCGCAAGCGCGCTATACTTCTCTGCAATGTGGGCGGCTGTCCCCCGGATTTTGACATCAGGCCCATTGGACTCGAAATTCCGCGTCAGCGGATTTTGAGTTCTCCGGCCACGTCCGCGGCCTCTACGATTTTGCTGTCCTTGCCTCATAGGCTTCCATCAAGTTTGATCAACTCGGCAATACTTCACCGCACGCTGCAAATTCCCGAGACCATTCGTCCCGATTCATACCACAAGAATGGATACAAGTCCGACCGCCTGCCGCCGTAACTCAGGCGCCGCGCCTGGTAGGCACTGACGGTCCTCTATTTCGCAATAGTTGCGCCGTTCCCTTTATTGCGCCATTTGTGCCGGTCTTCGTTCTATCGTAGTCCGATGACCCCGATCAAAACCTAGCAGGATCTGTCAAGATCCACCGAGGGGCTAGGTCTCAGTTCAATGAAGACTGCCGCGAATCCAGGAGTGCACATTATTATTGTATAGCCGACCTTATCGGACCAGCGTCCGTCTACGCACCCATTGATTCTGCATGGTAGGAGCCTAGCCCGAACGCTTGGAATTTCCAACCCCTTTTTTTGACCTGCGTTCACAGCTTCACGCACACAGTTGCCCGACTACAACGCGTTCATTCCCGGCCAAATCGCAATGTATGGCAGGAAAATCAGCTACTTCATCAAGTCCGTTGTCACTCAACATTACAAGCACGGCCGCGGCTTGCATGTCGCCGGTCTCGAACACGACCCATCCGCCGCCCGCAAGGACATTCTTCAAGAACGGAATGATTGCACGATAGGCTAATAGGCCGTCGCCGCCGCCGTCCAATGCGCGCGAGGGATCGAAAATCGCGACTTCCGGAGCGAGCTCCGCGATCCGATCCCGGCGAATATAAGGCGGATTGCAAACCACAATATCGAACTTGCCCGAGAGCCCAGCAAGCCAATCCATGACGACAAAGCCAGTACGGCCGGCGACGCCGATCGCTGTTGCATTTCGTCGCGCCGTTTCGAGCGCCGCTTCGCTTATATCAGTGCCGAGACCCCACGCGGATCGGAGCTCACTC
>CAYWBS010000164.1:0-6762 GCA_964456215.1 uncultured Hyphomicrobiaceae bacterium | reverse complement strand
TTGCAAACGAGTTCAGGTGAATCACTTTAGCCCATGCGGATAACCAAGGCGATGAGGCCGCGGCCGTCGTTGCCGCCGGTGACCAATGAAGCCGAGCAGTTAAAGACGTGAATTCGATACTTTTGAGCATCGCAGCCATTCTCGTTCTCGTCCTGAGCGCGCTCTTTGCCGCGCCTTATGTCGTGAATTGGAACGACTACCGCAATGTTTTCGAGGCTCAGCTCACCAATCTGCTCGGCCGGCAGATCAATGTCGGCGGCGACGTCAATCTGCGCCTGCTGCCATCTCCTTATGTGCGCTTCGAGAAGATATCGCTCGCCGGCCGGGAGCAGAGTCTGGACCTCCCGCTCCTGACCGCCGATTCCATCACTCTTTGGCTCACCGTGCCTCCCCTTCTCCGCGGCGAGATCGAAGCTTCGGAAATGGAGGTCACGAAACCTCATGTCAACCTGCACATTCTTGCAAATGGCCAGGGCAACTGGTCAACCTTGAAAACGGATGGCGGCAAGGAGAATTTCGTACCGGAGCAGGTCGCCCTGCAAACGGTCAGAATTCGCGGCGGGACGGTTGAACTCTCGCGTCACACCGACAGCCGTCCACTCGTTTTCGACGCTATCGAGGGCACGCTTTCCGCAAAGTCCTTGCAGGGTCCCTATAAATTCTCCGGTCTGTTCAGCTATGCCGGTCAGAGCCGCGAAATTCAGTTCTCGACGAGCCGCCATATTGACGGCGGCGCCATGCGTCTGAAGTCGGTTCTGAAGGATCCGCCGAGCGGCGCCACCTACACTCTGGACGGTCAGCTGACAAATATTACCAAACAGCCGCAATTGACGGCAGCATTCGTCTTCCGGCTTCCGAAAAAAGGCGCCGATTCAGGCGCGACAAAGCTTTTGCTCAACGACGTGGCCGATCCCCAGGTCCTGCCTGAGGGCACCATTCTCGAGGCGCGGTCGACGCTGGCCGCAAATATCGGGCGCGCGGTATTTAGCGATGTAAGAATCCTCTTCGCGAATAAGGACCAACCGCAGAGCATCGACGGCGAAGCAACATTAGATTGGAAAGACGGGCTCAATCTCAACACACGGCTCAGCAGCAAGTGGATCGATCTCGACCGTTTGCTGACGAATGATAAAGCCGGCAAGGTATCGGTGCGCCACGCGGTCGGTCTCTTTATCGATAAATTCATGCCGTACCAATCCCGGTTTAACCGTGCCGCCATCAATATCAAGGTGACGCAAGCGGCCCTGGAAGGCGATCTGGTAAAGGCATTGGACCTGCACCTTGATAAAGACGGAGACAAGTTTTCTTTGCCAAAATTGACGGCGGAACTTCCCGGGCATACCAAACTCGAATTGAGCGGCCGGATAAGTTTCGATGGCCAGCCGGGCTTTACGGGACCGGTGAACGTGAAGGGGCGCGATCTGTACCGGTTCGTCCGCTGGGCTAATGGCAGCGCCCGCAAGGCGGCGACGCCGCGAAACGATCACTATGCCCTGCAAGCAATGGTCGCCTTTGCACCCGGCCTCATCGAGATCGAAAACGCCAAGGGCGAAATCGGGGAGTCCGCTTTTTCGGGCAGGTTCCGCTATCGTTACACCGGGCGCCGCGATTTTGTCCTCGAACTTGACGGCAACAGTTTCGACCTCGGCATGATTTCCGATGATCCGCTGTCGCTGAACGCTCTCGCATCGAGCATTTGGCACGGAAATGAAACGGCGGCGGCTGCCGATGGCAAAGGATCTCAAACGTTCGCCCAGCTACTGCAAGGGGCAAACGGACATCTCAAAGTTAGACTGGGGCATCTTACTCTGCCCGGGCTGAAAGTCACAGATGTCGACGCGAGAGCGCGCCTGAGCGATGGCGATCTGGAAATTGAATCTCTCAGCCTTGACACCGAAGACGGCGTCTTGATCCGCGGTGGCGGCAAGATAGAGACAACCGGCACACAGGCACGGGGAAAGCTCCAGGCCGTTGTCGATTCCGCCGGACCAGCCGGACTGCAAAACTTGGGGCAACTGCTCGGATTACCCAAGACGATTTTCGACAATGAGGATCTTTTGCAGTCCATCAGCCCATTGCGTGTCGCGGTCTCGCTGCAAACCGGGTTGAGCGCCAAGAAGGCCACGAACATCCTGATAGACGGCACGGCCGCCGGCAGCCGCGTTTCCGTTAAAGCCCGGCAGATCGGCGATCCATCAAACATCGGCAATGAACCTTTGGAGATTTCCGCGAGCCTGACAAATCCCAGCGGCGAGACGCTTGTCAAACAGATCTTCCCGCGCGCGCGTTTCCGCCGCTTCGCAGATACCGGGGACGGCAATCTGGCGCTGCATGCGATTGGCGTGCCGAGCATTGGCATGAACACGCTGCTGGAGCTTGAGGCCGCCGGCCTGCGTGGCGGATTTGAGGGAACGGTCCGTTTTGCAGGCGGTGAAAACGAGTTCGACGGCGTTCTTGGCTTCACGGCCGAGCGGGCCGAGGCCGGCCTTGCCGTCTTTGGAGTTGACGCTTATCCGCAAGCACAACATCAGCAGCTCAGTCTGCGCGCAATTCTGAAGAAGCAGGGTGAGAAATACCATCTTGACGAAGTCACGGCCCGCATCGGCTCGACGGTCGCCGTGGGCAGCGCGGTGATCGATACTGGCCGCACGCCAACCCGCTCGGCCATAACCGTCACTGCCAATAAGACCTATCTGCCGAACATCATGAGCCTGATGCTCAAAGATGAAATTCCGTCAATCGTGGCCGCCGCCAAGAATGCGACGGAGGGGGGTGATGCCGGTTATTGGCCGGAGCGGATTTTCAATCACGACATTCTCGGCCGCTTTGAAGGCCATCTGAAGCTCAAGGCGAAATCACTGAATGTCAGTGACAGCCTGTCCCTCGGCGACGGCGCCGTCGCGATAGACCTGAGCGGCGGCGTATTAAGGATTTCGGAGTTGTCGGGCAGGCTTTTCGACGGGTCGATTACGGCAACCGGCCAGTTTGTTCCGGGCAGGTCCGGAGTAAGTTTCGAAGGAACCGCTAATATAGTTGATGCTTCGCTCGACAAGTTGGCAAAGACTGGCAACGCCCGGCCGCTGGCGCGTGGAAAAGTGAGCCTGGATTTGTCCCTCAAGGGTCACGGGCTAAGCCCTCGTGGATTGATTTCCGAACTTTCCGGGAATGGTTCCGTTCGCTTTGGCGATGGGAAAATATTCTCGCTGTCGCCCGCTGCACTGCCAAATATTGCAAGGCAAACCCCCGGGGCGGATGGTTCCGGGCTTACGGACCAGCTGAAAGCGGCGCTGGCCGGCGGGGCATTTCCTTACCGCGCCTTTGCGGTACCGGTAAAAGTCGCCCATGGAACCCTAAGAGTGACGGACATCCCCCTTCGCTCGGAAAAGACAAGGCTCAGAATAAGCGGCGCCGTCGATATCGCGCGTCTCCGACTTGACAGTATCTTGCAGTTGAACGCCGATATTTCCGAAGCACAGAAGTCTCCGCCGCCGGTGAATTTGGTCTTTGCCGGGCCGATCGCGGACATCGGACGGATTACGCCAGTCATCGACGCCGAGTCGTTGAAACGTTATCTCATAGTTCGGCGCATGGAACGCGACGTCGAACATCTTGAAAAGCTCGAACGGGAAGGACGGCAACGGGCGCCTGGCGGGTCTGACAATCGGCCCGGCTCACCTTCCGCCGGCACAATTCAAGGCAGTGTTTCGGGCCCACCACCCAAGGCGCCATCCGCTTTGCCGTCGGCGACGAATAGCCTAAGCCCCTCAAAGGGCGACGTGCCGCCGCCGGTATTGTCGGCGCCGTTCCCTTCTTACCCCGACCTGTCGGTTGACGTGCCGGCAAAGCCGGAAAAACCAGACAATTCGTCAGATTCCAACACCGCCTGGAAAGCAATTCCTAGTTGGATTACCGATGTATCGTCGCCGGAGGGCAAATCGTCTTCGGGCCCGGCCGAAGGTGCACCCGCCGCGGAGTCCGGTCAAAGTCCGGCATCTCGGTAATCAATGTATGGCGGTCAGGAAGGCGGGCAGGAGACGAATTTGGATCATCAAATCGTCGGCAACTCCCTTCCCGTGAGCCAATTGATGATCGCCGGAAAACAGTCAATTTGTGAAATGCGGGTCCCAATTACTCGTCTGCCGTGCGCGGCGAGGATGTTTTCCTAAAATATTCCAGAATGTGAATCCGAACCGCAGCCGACAAACCAAGCTTACCGCGATGGCGATCGATGTCGCCGACAATCGCGGACACCGACCGGTCTTTCTCAGAGGCAATATCGTTCAGAGCTTTCCAGAACGGCTCTTCCAAAGAAATAGACGTTCGATGCCCGGCGATCGTCAATGAACGTTTTTTCTGTGAATGAGGCAATGGTCAATGGCACCGGACCGCGATCGCCGCGTCCAATCGCTCAGGCGCCGGGTCCCGTCATGTCTTCCGGCCGCACGATCCTGTCGAAATCCTCGGCGCTGATATAACCAAGCCTTACCGCCTCCTCTTTCAGCGTCGTTCCGTTCTTATGCGCGGCCTTGGCAATCTCGGTAGCCTTGTCGTAGCCGATCGTCGGCGCCAGCGCGGTAACCAGCATAAGCGATCTCTCCATCAATTCCGCGATCCTGGTCTTGTTCGGCTCGATGCCGATAACGCATTTTTCCGCGAAACTGACGGCGGCATCGGCCAACAGCCGGATCGACTGCAATACATTATAGGCAATCACCGGCTTGAATACGTTTAGTTCCAGATGCCCCTGGCTACCGGCAATCGAGACAGTCGTATTGTTACCCATCACCTGGGCGCACACCATGGTCAGCGCCTCGCATTGTGTCGGATTTACTTTTCCGGGCATGATTGAAGATCCGGGCTCGTTTTCCGGCAGCATAAGCTCCGCAAGTCCGGAGCGTGGCCCCGAGCCCAGCAACCTTATGTCATTGGCAATTTTGAAAAGCCCGGCCGCGATCGTATTCAATGCGCCGTGAGCCTCGACAATCGCGTCATGGGTGGCAAGCGCCTCGAACTTGTTCAGCGCCGTTACAAAGGGCAGAGCTGTAATCGACGCCACCTGATCGGCAAAGATCTCGGCGAAACCCCTTTTTGAATTGATGCCGGTGCCGACAGCGGTACCGCCCTGGGCGAGGGCATAAAGCGGTTTCAGGCTCGCCTCGGCGCGGCGGACGCCATTCTCGACCATCGCCACATAGCCTGAAAACTCCTGCCCGAGCGTCAGCGGGGTTGCGTCCTGGAGATGGGTGCGGCCGATCTTGATGATCCCGGCAAAGGCCTGCGCCTTGTCGTTCAAGGCATTGCGAAGCTGCTGAAGCGCAGGAATGAGCCGGAGTGCAATTTCCTCGGCGGCGGCGATGTGCATGGCCGTCGGGAACGTGTCATTGGACGATTGGCTGCGGTTCACATGATCGTTGGGATGAACCGGATCTTTCGAGCCGAGGACGCCCCCGAGCATCTCGATTGCCCGATTCGCGATCACCTCGTTAGCGTTCATGTTCGATTGCGTGCCCGACCCAGTCTGCCAAACGACCAGCGGAAAATGGTCATCGAGCTTTCCCTCAAGAACCTCCTCGGCCGCCTTGATGATGGCTTCGCCGACTTTGCCATCAATAGTCCCCTGGGCAAGATTGGCGCGGGCCGCGGCTTGCTTGACGATGCCCAGGGCACGGATCAGCGGCGCCGGCATCGTTTCGCCGCCGATTTTGAAATTGTTCAGGCTGCGCTCGGTTTGTGCGCCCCAATATCTGTCCGCCCGTACTTCAAGCGGGCCAAAGGAATCGGTTTCTATGCGCTTATCGCTCATTCGCGGCCTCGGAGTGCGGGATCGTTTTCAACGGCGGTGATCATACGCGGCTCGGAGCGGAATCAAAGCGTCTTTCCGCAATTTCGAACAAAGTTGTTCAACCATGGAAGAGGGCGGCCATCGACCGCCGACAATCCAAGCCCGATAACCGCCATTCCCAAAAAATGCTCGAGCGCCAGCTTTTCGCCAAGCATGATATAACCGAGAATGGCCGCGCTTACAGGTATGAGGAAGGTGACCAGCAAGACATTTGTCGCCCCCGCCGTCCGCAGAATGCGGAAATAAATGACATAGGCAAGGGCCGTTGACAGCAATGAAAGCGCCAGCACGGCCGCCAGCGCCGTGCCTGCGACGGGGCCGGAGAGACCGTGCGGTTCGAGTAAGGCAGCGACCGGAAACATGATAACTGCGCTCATGGTGAGCTGGCCCGCCGCGGTTACTGTGGCCGGCATTTCCCTGAACCGGCGGGCGAATAACCCCCCTGCCGCATAGCAGGCGGCGGCCAGCAGAACGGCGAGGGACCCGAGGATGCCGGACGTGATGCCGGCAAGGGCGCTTGGTCCGATGATCAGCATTACGCCGGTAAGGCCAAGGACGACACCGGCGATTTTTCCACCGTTTAGTTTTTCATCGGATGTCACGAAATGGGCAAGGATGACCGTGAAGAACGGAGTCGTGGCATTAAATATTGCGGCGAGGCTGGCGGTGATGGTGAGCTGACCCCAAAATATCAGGCTGAACGGCAGCGCATTGTTGACAAGACCGAGAAGCGCAAAAGCCGCCCAAATCCGCCAATTGCGCGGGAACGGCTGCGCCGTTAGAACGGCATAAGGAACCAAGGCCGATGCGGCGATCCCGACCCGGGCGAGGGTCAACGTCAGCGGGCCGAAACCGGTCAATGCCACCTCGGCGAAAATGAATGATCCTCCCCACAGCACCGACAACAAAAGGAGCAAAAG
>CAYWBS010000163.1:852-6773 GCA_964456215.1 uncultured Hyphomicrobiaceae bacterium | reverse complement strand
GCTTCTTGTCGGACTATCCGACGCCTATGGACACGCCAATTTCCGGGGCCGAATTCAGTCGCTTCTGTTTGTCGAACCGATCATCGACCAGCTCGACCAGTTTACCGCGGCCATGCTCGCGGAAAACCGCCCGTGGATTGCCTCGGAATATCTGATTTCCCTGCAATACTTGCTCGGCAATCGGCTTATTTGACGCCCGCCTCGACGCGCAAACCCGCCGCTTTCCGGATTCGGCGATTGCGCGCGGGCGCCGCCCGCCTCAAAAACCGCCGTCGGACGTCGCGAATCCGAGCCGCTGACGCCCCGCGATGTCACGCGATGTCCCGCCCGACGTTTCACGTGGAACCGAAACTTTCCCGGCGCGTTTCGGACATATTTGCTTGCCGATGCGGAACTTCGCCAAGATTTCGCCGAGGACGTCCGCGACATCGATGCCGCCGGCGCGGCAGGCAAAAGCATATCCGCGGCCGCCGAAGTCAGCACGGATTTCAGACTTTCAATCGACCTGTCATGCGTTTGCATCGAACCGGTGGTTTCGACACGAACGTGGATCACCTGTTAATTTCAGGCCGGACAATAGCGGCTAATACCAGGTCTGTACCAGAGACCCGAAAAACGCTTTCGAACCGTTGCGAAGATTGGCGACCGAATAGCCGCCTTCCTGCACGATAAGTGTCGGCAGGCCTAGTTGCCCGAGCTTGGTCGCGATCCGCCGCAACCCGGAAGCCGAGACGGTGAAGGCGCCGGTCGGATCTCCCTTCATGATGTCAAACCCCAGCGACACCACCAGGTAGCGCGGGCCGAAGCGCCTGACGACGCCGAGGGCGTCGTCGAGCACCTTCAGATAGCGCGTATCGTCGACCGGTTGCTCCAGAGGGTAGTTTCTGTTGAATCCGCGGCCCGCTCCCTCGCCGCGTTCATCGCCATAGCCGGAAAAATTGGGATAGGCATGGCGCGGGTGACCATGAATGGAAATCGTATAAACGTCATTGCGCCCATAAAATATGTCCTGGGCGCCATTGCCGTGGTGGTAATCAATGTCGAGCAGCGCCACCTTGCCGTGCCGCGACAAATAGTGCGCGGCGATCGCGGAATTGTTCAGATAGCAGAAGCCGCCGAAAATCCGCCGCTCGGCATGGTGGCCGGGCGGCCGGCACAGCGCGTAGGCATAGCGTTCGCCGTCGAGCACCAGCGCGGCCGCCGTCAGCGCCACATCGGCGGCCTGGCGCGCGGCGGGGTAGGCATTGCTGGTGATCGGCGTGAAGGTATCGGCGCAGAAATAGCCGGCGCGATCTTCCAGGGCCTTCGGCGCGCGATCCGGGCGCCTGATCGGAAACACCTCCGGATAGACGATCGCCTTGGGGCCGAGCCTGAGGCTCACGGCGCGCAGGTAATGGACCAGTTTGGGATCATGAACGGCGAGGATGTGGCTGTCGGGGAAGTGTTTGAACGGCACGCGCTGGAGCGGCAGGGCCTCGACCCCGCGCAGGATCTGGCGCACGCGCACCGGACGCTCGACATAGCCTTTTTCGCGAAGATGATGGATGGCGTGGCCGTCGGCGACGACCATGCTGATCGGTTTGAGGAATTCGCCCCGGCGCGGCGAGGCTACCTCGCCGTCGACCGCCGCCGGACGCAGCGCCACCGGGTCCGTCCGGAAGGAGCGCACGATCCTTTCAACAAAGGGATCGTTTCGCTGGTAATCATATTGGCAGGTCAGAATCGCGCGCACCACCCGGCGCGCGTCCGCCGCCCGGAGCCTGCCACGCCGGCCGAGCGGATCGTAAAGCAGCAGCGTCAAATTATGTTCATTACGCGGATTGGCTTCGACATCCCATAACGTCCCGACAATCGGGCGGGCGCCGAGGCGCTCGTAGAACTTGATGCGCCGCCGGTTGATGGCCAGCCGGCTGGTGTCGTCAAGCATCGCCGGATCGTCCGGGGGAACGTCGAGAAACAGCCCGAGCGCGCCCTTGCCGGCCAGCAGATCGCGCATCGCCTCATAGAGCGCGCCGCCGATGCCTCGCGAGCGGAGCGACAGATCGCTGGCGATGTATTGCAGATAGCCGTAGCGAAGTGCGGAGAAATAATAGACGAAGGCAATCCCCGTCACTTTGCTGCGATGGTTCTCGGCGATGATCAAGAGCGGCTCGAAGGCGCGGCCGAGCGGTTGGCGCATGATCGCGGCGATATTGTCGATGGCGCCGATCTCGGATGGGAAGGCAACCTCGAACAGCCCGCGTATTTCATCGAATTTCTGCCGGTCGCGCTCCGGAGTGAGGTCGAACAGACGGCGGAATCGAATCATTGCAATGGTCTTCTGGTGTGATGCCCGGGCGGTCAGGTTGGTCCAAACGGGGCTAGAGCCCTCCGGATGAGACCCATTTGGAATCGAAACGCGAACAAGCAAAGCCTGCTTTATTCCCATTCAAGCGGCTGTCAATCGATTATTTCGAGCGGGCCAAAAGTTGCAAACAAATCGGAACGGATGCCAGGATTGCCGGAATGTCCGGCTGCCATGCATGGGCTGCGTGACGGTCGGCGAGATGGATCAGAGCCAGCGGCACGTTCGCCGCGGACCCGAATGACTTGTTCCTCCCACGCATTCGAGCTCGCGGCCGCATTTGTGGCGCCGCGTCTGCCGATCTCCGGTGCGCAGGCTGCCTTTCGGCCAAACGGAGCGGCTCGCCTCGTTGGCGTTCGCCGGGCAATCGCCGGTTTTCTTGGTCTTCGCGTATGCAATCCCGGGCATGACGATGAGACCAACGATGACGACCAATGGAAGACCTGGATAGCGCATATTTGCTGCTCCACGAACGACGCCGAATTCAAACCGGCCGATTCTACCGCAACGCAAGCGCGAATCAAGCTTCGGTGAGGCGGGGACCAAAGAACCGCCCGTGGGCTATCCCGGATATCCCGGTCCAGGTGAAACACGCCCGGATGTCGCACATATGCGCGGATGTCCCGCCGCGCTATCCCGCCGGTGTTTCACATGAAACCGAAACAATCGCGTTCGAATCCCGGACATTGTTCATTTGCCGATGCAGAAGGCGGCGAAAATCTCGTCGAGCACATCCTCGACATCGATGCGGCCCGTGAGGTGGCCGAGCGCGTGCGCGGCCTGGCGGAGCTCTTCCGCCCTGAGCTCCAGCTCGTCGACGCCTCCGGCGAGAAAGGCCTCCAGCGACGCCACGCAGCGTTCGAGCTCGCGGCGGTGGCGCGGCCGGGAGATCGCCGGCTCGGCGAGCACGCCGATCCGCATCCGCGCCTCCTCGGCAAGCGTTCCCGTCAGCCCCTCGAGACCGGCGCCAGTCCGGCAGGAAATGCCGGGATACGCCGCCGATTGCGGCTCTCCCGATGGCAGAAGATCGATCTTGTTCACCACCCTGAGGACGCGGTCCTCGAGCCCCTGGAGGCTTTCGGGAAGGTCCGCGGCCCGGTTCTCCGGCGCCATCAGCCAGATCAGCAAATCGGCATCGGAGGCCCGTTTCAGGGTGCGGCGAATGCCCTCCTGTTCGACCGCCGCCGCGGCCCCGCGGATGCCGGCGGTGTCGGTAACGATCACCGGAAAGCCGTCGAGGTCTAGGTGGACCTCGATCACATCGCGGGTGGTCCCGGCCTCCTCGGAGACGATGGCCGCGTCGCGGCGCGCCAGCGCGTTCAACAGGCTCGACTTGCCGACATTGGGCGGACCGGCGATGACCACCCTGAAGCCGTCGCGGAGGATCTCGCCGCGATGGCGGTCGGCGAGATGGGCGGCAAGCGCCGCCTTGAGGGCCGCCACCTCGGCGCGCGCCTCCCCGAGAACCTCCGCCGTCACGTCGCCCTCATCGGCGAAATCGAGCGCCGATTCGGTGAGCGCCAGGGCGCGGATCAGCCGGTAGCGCCAATCCTCATAGAGCGCGCCCAGATGGCCGGCGCTCTGGCTGACCGCCTGGCGGCGCTGGGCCTCGGTCTCGGCGTCGATCAGATCGGCCAGTCCTTCGACCGCGGTCAGATCCATCTTGCCGTTCTCGAAGGACCGGCGCGTGAACTCGCCGGCTTCCGCCATGCGCACACCCTTGAAACCGGCAAGCGTTTCGAGCACCGCCTGGATGACGGCGCGGCCGCCATGAATATGGAGCTCGGCGACATCCTCGCCGGTAAAACTGCCGGGCGCCGGAAACCAGAGCACCAGGCCATGGTCCAGCACCGCCCCGCCGTCGGCCGATCTGAGCCTGGCGCGCACGGCGCGGCGTGGCTCCGGCAGCCGTCCGGCAAGCGCCTTCAAGGTGCTCGCCGCCGCCGGACCCGAAATCCGGATCACGGCGACGCCGGCCCGGCCAAAACCGCTCGACAGCGCAAATATGGTATCGGGTCCATACATTTCCGCGTCCACACACTCCCTCTCCGGCCCCTGGCCGCGCGGCGCTATCTAAGTTAGGCTCGCCTCGATACCATCCATTCCGCCGCCCAACGGAGCCCCCGTCCCATGTCCAGAAACAGGCTTTCCGAGGAGACCAGCCCCTATCTCCTGCAGCACCGCGACAATCCGGTCCATTGGTGGGCCTGGGGACCGGAGGCCCTCGCCGAAGCCGAACGGCTCAACAAGCCGATCCTGCTTTCGGTCGGTTACGCCGCCTGCCATTGGTGCCACGTCATGGCCCATGAGAGTTTCGAGGACAAGGCAACCGCTGAAGTAATGAATGATCTTTTCATCAATATTAAGGTCGACCGCGAGGAACGGCCGGACATCGACGGCATTTACATGAGCGCGCTGCACACCCTCGGCGAACAGGGCGGCTGGCCGCTGACCATGTTCCTGACGCCGAAGGCGGAGCCGTTCTGGGGCGGCACCTATTTTCCCAGGGAAAGCAAATTCGGCCGGCCCGCCTTCATCACCGTGCTCCGCGAAATCGCCCGGCTGTTCGGCGAAGAGCCTGAGAAGATCGCCCAGAACTGCACGGCGATCATCGCCCGGCTCGGCGAGCGGCCGGCGCCGGCATCGTCACTGGCCATAACGCCCACCGTGATCGCCGGGATCGCCGAACAGCTGGTGACCATCACCGACCGCGACAATGGCGGCGTTCAGGGCGCCCCCAAATTTCCGCAAGGCGCCCTGTTCTCGTTTCTCTGGCGCGCCGGCATCCGCTTCGCCAATCCGTTCGCCCAGGAAACCGTCAGGACGACATTGACGCACATCTTCCAGGGCGGGATCTATGATCATCTCGCGGGCGGCATCGCCCGCTATTCGGTGGACGCTCGCTGGCTGGTCCCCCATTTCGAGAAAATGCTCTACGACAATGCCCAGCTCATCGCCCTGGCCACAGAGGTCTGGCGCGAGACCCGCGACCCGCTTTTCAAGACCCGCATCGAGGAAACCGTCGCCTGGTGCCTCGGCGACATGGTCACCGAAGATGGCGGCTTCGCCGCCTCCTATGACGCGGATTCGGAAGGCGAGGAAGGCAGGTTCTACGTCTGGAGCAAGCCGGAAATCCTCGCCGCGCTCGGCCCCGAAGACGGCGCGTTTTTCGCCCGCCACTATGACGTCGGCGATGGCGGCAACTGGGAAGGCAAGACCATCCTCAACCGGCTTCACGCGCCGGAGCTTTTGCCGGACGCGGAGGAAAGCCGACTGGCGACGCTCAGAAAGAATCTTCTCGATGTTCGCGCCCGCCGCGTGCCGCCCGGCTGGGACGACAAGGTCCTTGCCGACTGGAACGGGCTGATGATCGCGGCGCTGGCGGACGCGGCGCGGATCTTCGACCGTCCGCACTGGACGGAAGCAGCCGAACGCGCCTTTCGCTTCGTGCGCGCCAGCATGTCCGCCGGGGACGGCCGCCTTTTCCATGCCTACCGGGCCGGGCGGGCCAAGGCGCCGGCGACCCTCAATGATTACGCCAATATGATCGCCGCCGCGCTCGCCCTCTATCAGACGA
>CAYWBS010000163.1:0-842 GCA_964456215.1 uncultured Hyphomicrobiaceae bacterium | reverse complement strand
GACGAGCGGCGATAGGGCGACGCTCGACGCCGCCATTGCCTGGACCGATATGCTCGACGCGCATTATTGGGACCGGGCCGCGGGCGGCTATTTCTTCACCGCCGACGACACCGCCGACGTCATCATCCGCGTCAAGTCCGCCGCGGACGATGCCACCCCCAACGGCAACGGCACGATGATCGGCGCGCTGATGCAGCTCCATCTGATCACCGGCCGGCAAGACTACCAGGCGCGCGCCGAGGCGCTGCTCGATGCCTTCCGGGCGGAGGCCCTGCAGAACGTCTTTGCCCACAGCAGCGTTCTGTCCGGCGCGCTGGACGTTCTTGCGCCCCAACATGTCGTAATTTTGGGTATGGACAGTGAACGGACAAAGAACCTCCTGGCAACATTGGCAAAGGTCTCGCTTCCAGGAGCCCTCCTCCAGGTCCTCCCGGAGACCTCCGGCTTGGCCGAGACCTCGCCGGCGGCGGGCAAAACGACGATCGACGGCGCGCCGACGGCCTATATGTGCAGCGGCCGAACCTGCTCGCCGCCCGAGACCGATCCGCGACGACTTGAAAAGACCTTGCGGGAAGCGCGGCTGATCCGCGCCGCGGCGCCGCTCGCCGGATCCGGTGCGTCCGCGTCACCGCCGTCGTCCATGTCGTGCTGAAATCGTTCGGAGTCGATACCAAATAACCGCAAAACCAGGTGCGAGGCGATACCAAAGGGTGTCGGCTCGTTCCGCTGATTGAGTGTTTCCGGGAAAACTGGACACAGGTTTTCCGTTCGGCAACACGAAAAATCAAACGGTCAGAGTATTGGAGCCATCCAACGAAAAGCCAATACGCTTTATGTGTCTC
>CAYWBS010000162.1:0-6786 GCA_964456215.1 uncultured Hyphomicrobiaceae bacterium | reverse complement strand
TTAACTATTACCGTCGGACAGTGCCATGGCCGTTCTCGTCCAGCCCCTGGTCAACGCGATTGCGGCCGGCGGCGGGTTGAGTCAGGCCGCCGACGGTGAAATGGTCCTGAGCGCGACCTGGGGCTTGGGGTCGACCATTGCGCAGGGCGAAGTCGTGCCGGACCGCATCGTGCTCAATCGGCGGGGCGAGGTGATCGATGTTCATGTCGGCCACAAGGAACATAGTGATACATGCGCCCATGGCGGTGAATCACGAACCGCGGCGGTGCCGCATGACCGTGTGTCAGTGCCCTGTTTGAGCGACGCGCAAGCGAAGGAAATCAGTCGTTATCTGCTCTGCTGTGAAGACCTGATGGGTGGTCCCGTAGAAATCGAATGGGCAATGGACGAGGTTGGTATTAACATCCTGCAGTCACGCCCGTTGCATGTGGAGCAGGCCGCGGCGCCTGACGAAAGTTGGGCACGGCATCCGAAGCTCAAGGGCCATCCGGGGGGTGTCGGATGGGGCGTTGGGCGCGCCGTCGTGATTGACTGCGAATGTCAATTGTCCCGCGTGGCGCCAGGCGATGTTCTGGTCATCCGCACGGCAGGCCCGGCTCTCAGCCATGTCTTGCCCAAGGTTTCCGGCGTCGTGGCCGAACGGGGCGGCAGCACGTCACACCTGGCATCACTTGCCCGGGAACGCGGTATTCCCATGGTGCTGGGCGTGATCGGCGCCACCAACCAAATTCCGGATGGATCCCAGGTGGCCGTAGACGGGGTCGCGGGTATTGTCAGGTGGATACAGCAAAGCGGCCGAGAGTTTTTGTCACCCGGTCGATCGCCGCCAGAGCGCTGAAACGACTGAGGGATTTCTCATCAGAAAATGCCACGAAACCTACGACCCCGGCGCGAGCCGGTTTTCTCTGGCACCGCCGGCAGTAGGCCTGCCGCGTCCGGGCGTAATCCCGGAATATGGCGGTTCCAAAACTTGCGACGGGCCGACGCCAAGCTGATCTCGATTGTCCGGTCAGAGCCGGTTGTGCGCTCGGCCCGTCACGGTCATCTCGGAACCATCCGTCGTCATGCGCCTGAACGCCCAAGCGCTACTTGGCCAGGCTGGAGACCAATTCCTTATAGGCCGCACTTTGTTCGGCGCGAAGCTTCTCGTAGTCCGGCCCCTTGATGAAATTGAGGTTTTCGCCAATCGCCTCAATCAGTTTTTTGTAGGTCTTATCGTCCTGCATTTTCACCAGAGAGTCTCGAATTGTTTTCAAGCGGTCCTCCGGAATTCCGCGTGGCGCCATGATGATGCGCCGCATGGAACCGATGTCGGCCGTGTAGCCTAATTCCCCGAAGGTCGGCACGCCTTCGAATTTAGTTTTATCGCCACCGCTGGCCAGAACCCGGACCTTGTCACCCTGGCCCAGTATGGTCGAGGGGAACGCCAAAGTGAAATCCGCCTCGCCGGCGAGGAAGCCGCGCATGGCCGGCCCGCCGCCCTTATAAGGAACCATGGTTACCTTGATGCCAGCTTCTTTGAAGAGTTGCGCCGCCGGCACGTGAAGGGCGCCCCAGACGCCGCTGTGAGCAAACTTCAGCTTGCCGGGATTGGCCTTGGCGTAGCTCACCAGATCTTTCATGGATTTGAACGGGCTGTCAGAGCGAACGATCAGCGAGGCGTCATTGGAATTCAGCTGCGCCACGGTAACGAAATCTTTGGTCGTATCGTATGGCAGCTTTTTCACATGCTGCTGCAGCTGGTCAAAGTAGTTGTGGGTGAAAAGCAGGGTGTAGCCGTCCGGCTTGGCTTTGGCCGCCGCCGCCGTTCCGGTCTGACCACTGGCGCCCGGCATCAGTTTGACGATCATGGCGTTGCCCAGATAGGTGGGAATAATACTGGTGAAAACGCGGGCGTTGCGGTCGTGCGATCCCCCTGCCCCGAGCGGCAGAATGAGCGTAATCGGCTTTTCCGGAAACTCGGCTCTGGCGCCCGGTCCCATGCACAGAAAAAGTGCCGCCGAAAGGACTGCCAGCAAAAATCTACGGAATGTCATTGAAAGCTCTCCCTGTTGCATCTTGTTATTTGAATGGTTCCGTCAGTCTGCGGAACATTACCAGAAATATTAGGGGGGATGGACAATGAAACAAAATTCTGAATCCAAATAAACCCATGACGAATTTTCATGAGCAGTGCGGTCAGCTAGCCGGGGACATCTCCCCCAAACTCCCTGCGCAGGCGGCGACTTCTGCGCCAGAGCACATAAGTGAGAATGGGTATGGCAATAAGTATGCCCAAGGTGATGGGCCGTTCAAAGGCTATGTAGCCGAAAAGATCGCCTTGTGACAGGGTCAGAGTCTGGCCGAGTGAGTATTCCAATTCCTTTCCCAGAATAAAGGCCATAACCATCGGCGTGACGTCGAACGCGAGCTTCCTGGCCACATAGCCGAAGGCGCCGAAGAAGACCAGCACTACAAGGTCCATGGGATCGGACCGGGGCACATAGGACCCGGCGAACGCGAAAACCACGATCAGCGGCAAGAGCAGCGATTTGCGAATGGTCACGACCCGGGCGAACAGCGGGATGGTGAAATATCCAATCACCAGGAAAAGGATATTGGCCAAAACCATGGCGACCAGGATGGCGAAGACCAGCGGACCCTGTTCGCTCATCAATTGCGGACCGGGACGGAGGCCCTGGGCAATAAAAGCTCCAATCAGGATAACGGTGATGTTGTCTCCGGGAATGCCGAGGGTCAGGAGCGGCACCATGGTCGGGCCGTTGACGGCATTATTGGCGGCTTCCGCGGCCGCAATCCCTTCCAGCTCGCCGGTGCCGAATTTTTCCGGCGTCTTGGAAGCACTCTTTGCCGCGGCATAGCCCATGAAGGCGGCGACCACCTGGCCCATGCCAGGAATCATGCCTATGACAGTGCCAATGCCGGTCGAGCGGAGGATGGTTCTAAAACAGCGGCGGAATTCGTCGAACGTCAGGCGCCCGCCTTCCCGGGAGCTGATCCGCTGGCGAACGGCCGTGGCAGCCTTATTTTCGATGGCAATGAGGATCTCCGGCAGAGCATAAACGCCGATCAGCATGGGCAGCAGCGGAATGCCGGCCCTGAGGGCGAAGATATCGAAGGTGAATCGCGTCAACGCGCCTATGGGGTCCTGCCCGATCAGCGAAAACATGAGACCGACCATCATCATCAACAGACCCTTGACGAAAACGTCGGACGAGGTGGCGGCAATGACGAGCAGGGCCAGGGCAAGAATGGCGGTCAATTCCGGAGGGCCGACCATCAAGGCGATGAGCGCGATCGGGCCGATGAACAGGATGGTGAAGATGTCACTGGAAAGATCCCCGAAGACCGAGGCAAAAAGTGCCATCTCCAACGCCTTTCGCGCCTGTCGCTTCTTGGTGAGCGCCGGGCCGTCGAACGTTGTGGCCACCGCGGCGCCGGTTCCGGGCATGGACACCAGAATGGCCGGAATGCTGCCGCCGTAAATGCCGCCCTTGTAGACGCCGAGCAAAAACGGAATGCCGATCAGCGGCTCGACAAAGAACGACAGCGGCAACAATATGGCCATGGCCATGACCGTGGTGAATCCGGGCAGGGCGCCGACGAACATGCCCAGCAAAAGTCCGACACTCATCATGGCGAAGGTGTCCCAGCGCATGGCCATGCCAACACCCAACAGGAAACTGTCCCACATCTGTCAACAGTTCCTCTTCTTGTTCGTCATGTTATCGGCGGCGTTCACAGGAGAAATAGACGCGTCAGCAGAGTGTCTACCGGAAAAGGCGGCAGATAGGTCGCCAGCAGTTTGGTAAACACGAAGAATATCGCCACCGGCACAGCGAGACTGACCAGGCCCGCCAGCCAGAAATTTCTATTGCCGAAGAAGGTTGACAGGAAGACGATGACCAGGGCGCTGGAGACCATGAAGCCGAGGCTCGTCATGACCAGGGCGTAGGCCGTCATGACGACAAGTGTTATGGCGACATTGACGACCGCATCGCGGTCCAATTCCTTCAGCCGGTTTTGTTCCTCAAGCGAAAAACTCTTCCATACAAGCCAGATGCCCAACACAAAAAAACCGGCTGCCACCAGGCCGGGAAACAGCGTCGGCTTCAGGTCGGACTCGTTTTCCGCCATGCGGATAAGCGGTTCTTCGATCTGGCTCGGGATCGCTACGGCTATCAACACCGAAAGGACGACAAAAACTGCGCCCAAAACGGTGTTGAAGTTGTAAGAGAACCGGATCTTGTGGGGTTGCGGCCGCTCGGCCTCTTTGGACTCCAACATTCTTCCCCCGTGGCGACTTTAGACCGGCGACGACTCGGCGATATCCCGGGAATTCATTGGCAGCGGAACCGACTCATTGCGTGCCGCCGAGAGATCCGCCGCCATATAGACCTCCATGACTTTGCGCGCCTGCTCGGGCGTCACCAACACGGGCCGGTCCAGTGCGACGGCCTCCAAAAAATGCACCGTTTCATCGTGCATGGGACCGGCATAGACATGATCCACGCGTTCGCCCGGCATGGATGACATGGGATGAACGATGCCGCCGTCCAGGGTCGAGAGCACGACATCCTTGTGGCTGTCGTCAATCATCAAAGCGCCCTTGGTGCCGATGAATTCGATCCAGGTGCTCGAAAAATTCGGATAGGCCGGCGGCAGGATCCAGCCGGCGCCGACCGTAAATGCCGTGCCGTCGTCCATTGTGACGACGATCCACATGCAGTCCTCGACGCCGTGTGTCGGACGCATCACCTTGTTGACGGCCTGCGCATAGACCCTGATCGGCTTTGCCGGCTCCAGACACCACAAAACGAAGTCCAGATCGTGGGTGGCCTCCATGGCGGCCGGCGAAAGCTTAATCCGGCCGCCGATTTTCTTGCCCAGATTGCGGGTCACGTGACGGCTGACCAGGGCGCTCACGGGTTCGCCCAAAACCCCCTCGCGCAGACTCTTTTTGACATAGGCGAACTTTGGATTGTAGCGCTGCGAATAGCCGATCGTGAACTTCAAACCGTTGTCCCGCGCCAGGTCGACCAATTCGTCGGCCTCGACCAGGGTCAGCGACAAAGGCTTTTCCAGGAACACATGCTTGCCGGCCCTGAGGCAGTCGCGGGCCATCGGGAAATGGGTCGTTTCCGGTGTCGCGGAAATGAAATAGGCGTCGATGCCGTCGTTCGTCAAAAGCTCGGTGTAGTCCTCCGTCGCGGTTATGGCGCCGGTCGCCTCCCGTACCTCCGCCAAACGATCGGGCCTGACTTCAGCGATATGCAATTCGTTCACCAGCGGATTGGCGGCGCAGGTGTCGGCACGGATGCCCCCGCACCAACCGGTTCCGATAATGGCGATGTTGATTTGCTTCATGCGCCTTTGTCCCTCCCGTTTTGTTGTTTCGCGAAGAGGAGCCTGCCTCGAAGCGGCAAAGGATTGCAAGCCAAAGCGCATGATAGAGGCTCTTCGCTATGACATAAAATTCAAATATTGGCTTACCTTATGTTATAAATTCATAATATCGAGGCTCCCCATGTGCGGCACGCGACTGTCGAAAGAGCAGGACCGGCGAAATGAAGTTAAGGCAGTTGGAAGCGCTGCGGGCCGTTGTGTGCAGCGGCACGACGACACAAGCTGCCGAATTCATGGGCCTCACGCAATCGGCGGTCAGCCGTCTGATCAGCCAGCTGGAGGAGGAGCTCGATCTCAAAATCTTCGATCGCCGCAATGGACGGCTGAGGATCACGCCGGAAGGCCAGCTATTCTACAATGTGGCTGGAAAGCTGCTGGCCGAGATCGATCAGCTAACCGCAACTGCCCGCGACATCCGCACCCAGCAGTCCGGTGCCGTGAGAATCATAGCCATGCCGGCGCTGGCCTATGGTCTTCTGCCCAATACGATCGCCGCCATCAACAAACGTTTTCGGCAGATCAAGATCTCGGTCGAAATGGGGACGCGCCAGGACGTCGAAGAAGGCGTGGAAAACGCCCAATTTGATTTCGGCGTCGCGACCCTGCCAATCCACCACCAATCCATCGATGTCGAGCGCCTGTTTACGGCGGATGGCGTCTGCGTTCTGCCACTCGATCACCCGCTGGTGAAGAAGCAGCGCATCAAGGCCAAGGATCTGGAGGGAGTATCGTTCGTTTCGCTGAGTTCCGAATCGCTCCTCAGATACCGCACCGACGAGCTCTTCCGGCGGCTGAGGATCCGGCGCGCTTTGAGCATCGAAGCGCCCTCGACCCTGCTTGCCACCAACCTGGTCGCCAAAGGGCTGGGCGTCTCCATCGTCCACCCTTTCATTGCGGCGGCCTATGGCGACATGGTCGTATCGAAGCCGTTCGAGCCATTGATCCAATACAGTTATGGTCTCCTCTTTCCGGCCGGCCGGACTCGTTCTCAAATCACAAAAATCTTTGTCGAAGCGCTTCGCGAAGATGTCGCGAGTCGCTACAAGGTCGACTAGAGCCCTTTCAATGAATTCCGAGTCAATATTGCTTTGCTGCCCTCCGAAAACTTATGACCGACCTGAGACATAGGTAACAAAACGTACCGGACACATGGGTAACACTTTTCGCCTATTGGCGGGAGGTGTTGATGCCGTGGAAGGAAAGTTCGGCAATGCGCACGCATTCAAGAATGGCCGCCAGTTTGCTGCCTCTCTGGGGCTCGTTCCGGGTCAGAGATCGAGCGGTGGTCGTGTTCAAGTACTCGGCATCACGAAACGCGGCGACAGGTACTTGCGAAAACTCCTGGTCCAAGGCGCTCGTGCAATCATGAGAGTCGCCGGG
>CAYWBS010000161.1:0-6790 GCA_964456215.1 uncultured Hyphomicrobiaceae bacterium | reverse complement strand
AGGTGTCTCTATGCAATGATGCGAACAAGACGGACCAAGAACAGCAAACGGGTTCCAATATTGTTCTATCGGGCCTCCGAAGCCTAAAATGTAAATACGGGCTTCGGCTCAAAGCCCGGCAACAGCGGCGCGCTGGCATCAAAACTTGCGCGGCGGGAAATGTTGCCACCTATTTTCTTGAAAACATGGGCCTTTCCAAACCCGGATTGCGATATGATCGCGACCAGCCGGCCGCCATCCCCGAGCTGGTCAAAAAGAGCCTTGGGAATCTCCGCCGCGGCGCCGTTCAGGAAGATGACGTCATAGGGACCTTCGCTTGCATAGCCGGCTTCCAGCGGACCCGTCACGATTGCGGCGTTGTCGGTACCCAAGCTGGCAAGCGCCTTTGCGGTTTGCTCCGCCAAAGTCTTGTCCGCCTCGAGGCCGACGACGGCATCGGCGAGCCGCGCCAATACCGCAGTCGAGTAGCCGGTCCCACAGCCGACATCAAGAACCAGATTGCCCGCCCAGATATCCGCAATCTGGACAAGTTTCGCGAACACCCTCGGGGCCATCAAACTGCGCCCCTTGCCGCCGGCCCCGGCACCGTCGAGCGGGATTTCGTCGTCCATATAGGCGACCCCGCGCCGCGATACCGGAACAAATACCTCTCGCGGCACTTCTTTCATGGCGTTCAAAATCCGGCGGTCCGTGACGTCATTGGTCCGGATCTGGGATTCAACCATATTCTCGCGCGCCAACGCAAAGTCCATAACCGTCATCTCCCGCAGTCATCTTGGGCCGCTGGCAGTCAATTTCAGCGCCCCGATCGGTGATCGCTCCGCCAGAATGGCTCCGAATTCAGTGAAAGGGCTCTGGTTCCAGATTGCCACATTTCGGCGAATTGAGCGGAACCGCAAGTTCCAATGAAGCCCTTTACCGGGATTCGCAAGCAAATTCCTTCGATCTCGTCAGCCTCAGCGGCCGAATCTTCCCCATAAAATGAGTGAATTGCCTACCAAAGTGTTATATTGAGTGCGGCTCCAAGTGCCGGCCACGTGGCGGAGTGGTGACGCAGCGGATTGCAAATCCGCGTACCCCGGTTCGATTCCGGGCGTGGCCTCCAAGAATTTCACGGATGGCGACCGTTATGCGATCAACATCTCGCATGCATACGACGCTCTGCCGCGGAGGTACATGTACCGCATAAATCAATTCGTCCGGCGTTGCGGCTGACGGCCCAAGCGATCCGGCGGCATCCAAGCGGCAATCGCGGCCGCAAAAAAGAGACGATCTAAGGAGGAAACGTGTCCAGACTTCCAAGAAAGCGTTCGCTGTGTGCTACCTTGGCGCTGGCATCGTACCAGCTCGTTTTTCTGCCGGCCCGATACGGGCCGATCGAGTTCTTGGAGAAGTCCGAATGACGTATTCCGGGCAAGGCAGAGAGCCCTTTGCAATGGTTCCCCTGCCAATGGCGCGCAGCAGGACGAAACCGCGCGAAACCGGGCTGACGATGATGATGGATTGGGGTCTTCCGCTTGGCCAGCAGCGCGACTGGCTCGAACTTGTGGCGCCATACGTGGATCTCGCCAAATTTGTGGTCGGAACGGCGCGGCTTTATGAGGAAGACTATCTGCTGCGCAAAATTACCCTATACAAGGAGCAGGGCGTACATCCGTTCATCGGTGGCCAGTTCCTTGAATATGTTTATGCGACACAAGGCATGGATGGCGCCAAACCATTCTTCGAAGAGGCCAAGCGGCTCGGTTTCGATGCCATAGAAGTGTCCGATAACGTGGTGCCGCTGGACAGCACGGCACGCCAGAGCCTCATCCGCACTGCTGTCGACTGCGGACTTGAAGTCCACGGGGAAGTCGGTTCGAAGAGCGACGAAACCAGCGCCGCGACGCTAATCTCCCAAGCGAATGAGTGCTTCGAAGCCGGTGCCCACATTGTGCTCGTCGAGGGCGCGGAATTGCTGGTTGACGGATCGCCAAACCGGCGTCTGTTGGCCGAATTGCGCGACGGACTCGACACACGGCAGGTCATTTTCGAACTCATCGGTCCCTGGATACCGGACACGCGCAACTGCGACGTGTATGATCTGAAAAAGTTTCTGATTTCGGAATTCGGCCCGGACGTGAATTTGGCCAACGTTATGCCGCAAGACGTCTGGGAAACCGAAGCGCTGCGCGCCGGACTGAGCGTCACGGGCCCGGCGCAACTTGCGCAGGCGGCGGAGGTATACGGCTAGCGGGTCTGGAAGGGAGGAAAGTGCGAAGGAAGACCGTAGAATGCGGCTTACCAATTCGGTGGGCTAACCCAAACCGGCCGAACAGGACCGTTAACGGAGCCGGTGAACCCAGTAGCAGTGGAATGGGAGGACTATCAAAGTGAAACACCCAAATATCAATCGTTCGGCATGCATGCTTGCAGCGGGCGCCGTCTTGGCGGGTATCGCGGTAACCGCGTCCACGAACGCGCTTGCGGAAACCGACAAAGTCAGATTCGCGCAGCAGTTCGGCCTTCTTTACCTACCGATGCATGTGGTGGTCGACAAGAAGATGGTCGAAGCGTGCGCCAAAGAAAAGGGCCTCGGCGAGGTCAAGGTATCGATGCACCGCTTCAGTGGCGGCGCGGCGGTTAACCAAGCGCTGCTGTCGGGCAGTGTTGATTTCGCTGCCGGAGGCATCGGCCCGTTGCTGAAACTCTGGGACAAGACCAAGGGACGTCTCAATGTCAAGGCGATGGCGACTCTCGCGGCCATGCCCCTCAAGCTGAACACCAACGACGACCGCGTGAAAAAGCTTGAAGACTATGTGGGCCTTAACGATCACAAGATCGCAACACCGTCGGTCAAGGTCTCGATCCAGGCGGTCGTCCTCCAGATGGCTGCAAAGAATAAGTGGGGCGCCGATCAGGCGTTCAAGCTCGACGACATGACCGTGTCGATGAAGCATCCTTCCGCCATGGCGGCTCTGCTCGCCGGCGGCCAGGCCGTGAAGAGTCACTTCGCCACCCTGCCGACATCCTTCGCGGAGTTGCATAGCGGCAAGGTGCATAACGTGCTGACATCCTATGACGTGCTCGGCGGCCGACATTCCACAGTCGCCATGTACAACATGGAGGATTGGAAAAAGAACAATCCGAAGCTCTACGAGTGCGTCTGGCAGTCCTACCGCAAGGCAGCCGAGTGGATAAACGGCAATAAGAAAGATGCCGCCGCCCTGTTCCATCGCTTCACCAAGTCCAAGTTGAAGCTTGGGGACATCGAAAAGATGATCGGCGACGAGAATGAGATGCTCTACACTTTGACGCCGGAACGCACGATGGAATTCGCCAAGTTCATGCATTCCATCGGCGCCATCAAGAACATGCCCGAAAGCTGGAAGGACTATTACTGGGAAAACAACTACGATCAGAAAGGTGGCTGATCCGTGGATGCAGCGAACGAGGCCGTGGCGCAGAAAAGGGCCGCCACGGCCAACCCCAGCCCAATACTCGAGGTTGACGGTGTCACGCTCCAGTACAAGACCAAGGAACACCTGATTACCGCAACCTACCGCGTCGGCTTCGACGTCTATCCGGCGGACCGTTTCGTTCTGCTCGGACCATCGGGCTGCGGAAAGTCCACCCTGCTAAAGGGCATAGCCGGCTATATGAAACCCGTCGAGGGCAGCATCTGTCTTAAGGGGCACGAAATATCAGCGCCTGGTCCCGACAGAGTCATGGTCTTCCAGGAATTCGACCAGCTTCTGCCGTGGAAGACGGTCAAGCAGAACATCACATTCGCGCTCCGCAACGGCGGCAAGACAAGCAGCGCGAACGAGGCTAATGACATCGCCATGGAATATATCCACAAGGTGAAGTTGACGGGCTTCGAGAACACCTTCCCTCACATGCTGTCCGGGGGCATGAAACAGCGAGTGGCCATCGCCAGGGGTATGGCGATGGAGCCGGACGTGCTGCTGATGGACGAACCGTTTGCCGCGCTCGACGCCCTAACGCGGCTTCAGATGCAGAAGGAGCTGCTGCAACTCTGGGAAGATACCCACTTCACCGTCCTGTTCGTCACCCACTCCATCGAGGAGGCGCTGATCGTCGGCAGCCGGATTCTCGTGCTGTCGCCGCATCCGGGACAGGTCAAGGCCGAATTAAACGCGCATCATCTCAACCACGATAATGTCGGCGGCAATGATTTCGGCAAGGTGCAGCAGCGCATTCACGACATGCTGTTTGCTGACAGGATTCTCGAGGACGAGATCCAAGTCGAGCAAGTCGAGGACCGCGACCAATGAACGATGCGCCGAGCATCTATTTTCGCGACGAGTTCGAGGCACGCGAAATCGGCGAAGCCTCCACGGGAGACGCCGCACGCGATCTGACGCTTTTCGAGCGCGTCTCGGACATGGACAGCGTGCGCAAGCTCACCATCCTGGTGATCGTGATCGCCGCGTGGGAGATCTACACACGCTGGAGCGAGGTGTCGGAGCTGATCCTGCCGAATTTTTCCTCCACGGCGGAAGCGCTATTCGACGGCATCGTCAACGACCAGTTGCTCACCATGGTATGGAACTCTCTCACCGTGCTGGTGACCGGCTACCTTATCGGGCTGGGGATCGCCATGCTGCTCACGACCGCGGCGACCATGACGCGTTTCGGCAGCGATATCCTGAGCACGCTGACGGCGATGTTGAACCCGTTGCCGGCGATCGCACTGCTGCCACTGGCCTTGCTCTGGTTCGGGCTAGGCGCCGACGCCATCGTCTTCACGCTGCTGCACTCGGTGATCTGGCCGGTGGCCCTTAACGCCCATGTGGGCTTCATGAGCGTCAGCGAGACACAGCGCATGGTCGGCAGAAACTACGGCCTCAAGCACCTGAACTATGTCGCCAGGCTTCTGGTCCCGGCCGCATTTCCGCAAATCCTGATGGGGCTCAGAATCGGCTGGGCCTACGCCTGGCGGACGCTGATCGCGGCCGAACTCGTGTTTGGAGGATCGATCTCGGACACGGCGGGGACCGCTTCCGGCGGCCTAGGCTGGTTCGTGTTTTCCAACCAAATGGACTTGCGGATAGCCCATGTCTTCGCCGGGTTGTTCACGGTCATTCTCGTCGGCGTGATCGTCGAGAACGTCATCTTCAACAATATCGAAAACCGGACGGTCCGCCGGTGGGGAATGCAGGCGCGATGAACGACGCCCCGTCAAAAAGCAAGGGCTCCCTGCCGGAACTTGTCGTCCGTCCGGAGTTCGAGGTATCGGACCTTGCGACGGCGCAAACAGGCGAGGTCGCCCGCAGGCTCTCGGCCCTCGAGCGCGTCTGGAACATCGACGCCGTGCGCAAGATTACAATCCTGCTCGGACTGGTCGTGGCCTGGCAGGCATACACGGTCGGCTTGAACGTCGAACCGCTGATGCTGCCGAGCTTCTCCTTGTCATTCCAGCGACTGTACGAGTCTTTGGTACATGGCGATTTGCTCGCCAAGATATGGTTTTCGATAAAGGTGCTGATCGTCGGCTATGCCGCCGGCCTTGCAATCGCCGCTGTACTGATACTGTGGGCGACCGCGTCGCGGTTCGGCAGCGATTTCATCTCCATGGCCACCGCCATGTTCAATCCGCTGCCGGCGATCGCGCTGCTGCCGCTCGCTATGCTCTGGTTCGGCCTGGGAACGGCGAGCCTGGTTTTCGTGCTCATTCATTCCGTTTTGTGGGCCGTGGCGCTGAGCACCCACAGCGGCTTCGAGGGCGTGAGCCAGACCTTGCGCATGATCGGACGCAACTACGGCCTGCATGGATTCGGCTATGTGCTCAAGATTCTCGTTCCGGCGGCGCTGCCCTCTATTCTCGCCGGCATGAAGATCGGCTGGGCTTTCGCCTGGCGCACGCTGATAGGTGCGGAGCTTGTCTTCGGCGCTTCATCGGGCGGCGGCGGACTCGGGTGGTACATTTTCGAATCCAGTCAGAATATCGAGACTGAAGGCGTTTTCGCCGGGCTGTTCATGGTCATTCTGATCGGGTTCTGCGTCGAGAACGTCATATTCCGGAATGTGGAAATCCGCACCGTCAACCGTTGGGGTATGCAGAAATAGGAGAGTGTGATGGCGCTGACCGTTAACAGGCTCGGAAACACCTTTGTCGGCGAGGTCCAGAATATCGATTTGTCGCAGCCGCTTGATGACAAAGCGGTGGAACAACTGCGCCAGGCCTGGTGGGACAATTCCATACTTGTGTTCCGCGGCCAGGACATCACCCAGGAACAGCATGTCGCCTTTTCGCGCCATTTCGGCAGGTTGCGGGGCCACACGGTGAAAGATTGGCTGCTGCCGACCCAGCCCGAAATCCTGGTTCTGTCTAACAGGGGACGCGGCGGCGTCAGGCCACTACTGAATGGCGGCGCCTATTGGCACAGCGACATTTCCTACGAGACCGCACCGCCGATAGGATCTATCCTGCGGGGTCTGACCGTACCGCCCGAAGGGGGCGACACGCTTTATGCGGATATGTACGCGGCCTATGAAACTCTCGATGACGGAACCAAGGAGCTAATCGAGGGGCGGCGCGCGATTCACAACTACAAGCATCGCTATCTGCTTATGGCCGAGGGCGGCAACCGCCCCGTTCCGACGCCAGAGCAACTCGAGGAATGGCAGGACGTCGAACATCCGATCGTTCTCGAACACCCCGAATCCGGACGCCAGGCCCTGTTCGTGAATGAAGGCTTCACAGCGGCAATCGAAGGGTTGGACCGGAAGGAAAGCAGCGCGCTGCTGAACCGCCTGTTCGCACATTCGACGCGGCCCGAATTCG
>CAYWBS010000160.1:0-6838 GCA_964456215.1 uncultured Hyphomicrobiaceae bacterium | reverse complement strand
ATGATGAAGTCTCAGATAAACTGATTCCATCACTCTCCGGGACTAAACATCTAGATCATGTTCACTTGAAATGTGAGCATGATTTCGTTCCACGGCTCCGCGGGGACGGCGCTCGCGCCGGGCCGCAGTCGCGGCCTATCGCGTGTCCATCTAGAATGAACCGGCTCTATTTCGCCGTCTTGCCGGCGTCATTCGGTGCGCCGTCGCCTTTGCCAGGCTCCTTGGACCGTTCGCGGCCGCGGCGGTGCCTGTGGCCGAATCTGAGAAAATTGTGGCGCATCGTCCTCAACAGGATCTTCCGCTCCCCGGCGTTCAATTTGCCGGCAAGATCGACGATCATCGGCCGGGACGCCTCGCGGGCCGTCAATTCGGACTGATAAAACTTGTCCAGGGCCGCTTCGAATTTTGTTTTGTCGAACGGCTCTTCGCGCAGGACCGCGGCGGCTTCCTTGCGGGCGCTGCGCACCTGGCGCCAATAGGGTCTCAGACTTTCCCTGTGCTCGCGGAATAATTTCTTAAGCTCTTCGCGGCGCTCGGCGGGAAGGTTGCGCATGAATTCCCGCCCGTTGGAGGCATAGCGATGTCCGCCCCAATATCCACCGTGGCGGCCGGCATAGAGCGCGCCGCCGATCGCGCCAACGGCGAGGAGATTGAGAGCCAATGATGCAATGAGCGCGATCCACACCCATCTGGGCGCTCGACTGTCCGGCCTGCCGGGATCGCCGCTCGTCGTCTGACTCATAGGAAGTCCTCCGAAAGCGTAATGTCTTCCTCGAAGCTCAATTCCGGAAATGCGTTGGCGAACGGGTCATTCGCCGATGCGACATCAAATCCGGTGGTGAGTTGCGGATCGACGAGGCCGGTCGCGCCGACATAAAGGCCGAGCAGCAATGACGCGGCAAGCAGCGCGGCGGATGGCCACGTCCAGTTCGCCCGCCACCCGGCCCTTGCGGCTAACGCCCCGGGCCGGAAGCGAATGACCTTGGCGCCTGAATGGCCGCGATCCGCCTTCGCCTTTTCGACGATCCTGTTGACGAGGTCTTCCCGGGCGACCGTGGCGGGCGCCATGTCTAGAAGCCGGTCGACGGCGCGCGCCTCGCCAACCATCCGTCTGGCCGTGTTCGATTTCGCTATCAACGGCTCCAGCGCCCGCCGCTCGTCATTCGGCCAGCGGGCAAGGTTTGCCCCATAGAGGTCAAGGGCCTGCTCGAGACGCCGCAGATCTCCGTTCGTTTCGTTGTCAGTCATTGTCATTCTTCACTGCCGCAACCGGACTTTGGATTTCAATCCGAACGATCAGCCATTATCCGGCAGCAGCATTTTCCATTCCGTTTCAAGTTCCTTTTTGACGCCGCGCCGGGCGCGCGCCAGAAGCGATTCGAACGCCTCGATCGTCACATCCATGATATCCGCCGCTTCCTTCATGCTCAGCTCCTGATAATGAAACAGCGTCAAGGCGAGGCGCTGGCGGTCGGGAAGCAATTGCAGCGTGGCCTCCATTCGCGCGGATAGGTGCTGCTCATCCATGGTTCGGTCCTGTTCCGGTTCCGATCGGGTTTCCGGAATATCATCCAAAGGCTCCGCCGTCCGGCCGCGCAATCTGTCGATACAGAGGTTCGAGGCGACACGGTAAAGCCAGGTCGAAAGCTGCGCCTTTCCCGGGTCGAAACGGTCGGCGTTCTTCCACAACCGGGTGAACGTTTCCTGCGCGACATCTTCCGCTTCCACATCATCCCCGAGCATCCTCCAGCCAACGGCAAGAACGCGTCCGAGGTGCGCGCCGACCAGAGCCGCGAACGCGGCCTCGTCACCGGCGGCGGCGCGTTCGACAAGCTGTGCTTCGTTTTCGCGTTCACCTTGTCCGGACCCGAGCCCGCGCGCCTGCCCCGAACTTGCTCCTTCTGCCGGCACGGCATCCGTCCTGTTTCTCTCGCCATCGCGGGCTTCAGCTTCGCCGAACGGCCTCTGAAATCGCGGCCAATCCTTCTTCCGGGCACGCGGGTAATATTCTATCCGGCACGGCAGCTCATCCAAAGTCAATTGGCCGAATTATCCGGCCGTCCTCATTCAATTCCCTCCACTTGGTCCGCTCCCGCGCCGAAAGGCCGCTCCCGCCAGGTGATCCGCCCCTAGAGTGTTTTCGCTTTTCGTTGAATCGCTCAAACACTCTAACCCTTTGATTTTTCGTGTTTCCGGACGGAAAACCGGTGCCCATCCCCGCCTTCGCGGGGACATGCTTTTCCTGGAAACACTCTAGCGCGCCCTTTCCCCAGATGATCGTTTTACGCGTCACGGCGCCGGATTCCGTCGCAATAAACGCCGTTAACGCCTGATTTTACGTCAATCGGGCAGGGAAGCCCGGGCGACGATCAATTCTTCGAAAATCCGCCGGACGGCTGACAAGGTTTCCGTCAGCCGCTGTTCGAGGCGGCGAAAATCCGGCTCCTCGCTCGCCCGGACCAAGAGTAGCTTAAGCCCGTCCGAAGCGTTTTCGGCCGAGAAGGGGCCTTCGACGCACAGTCTCAGGACTTGCGTCAGATTTTGGTAAAGGCGGGCGGCGCGGATAAGGGTCTCGCCGGCCTCCTCGGGGACGAGCCCGGCGGCCTCGATCTTCCGCAACGCGGCCAAAGTATTCTGATCGAGGATTTCCGGGTGGTTTGCGGCATGAATGAGCTGCAGATACTGCGTGATAAACTCAAGATCTATCAGGCCACCGGGGATTTCCTTGATGTTCCAGATATCGCCGGTCGCCTTTTCCCTGCCGATCCGCTCGCGCATCGCGGCGATGTCCGCCGCCACGTCGCCCTCAAGGCGCGCCTTCGAGAGGACGTCCTTGATGATTGTCTCGATCTTGCCGCGCAGAGTCTCGGGACCTGAGATGACGCGCGCCCTGGTCAGGGCCATGTGCTCCCACGTCCAGGCCGTGTTGTTATGGTACTCGATGAAGCTTCTGAGCCGCGTCGCCACCGGTCCCGAATTGCCGGACGGGCGCAGGCGCATGTCGACCTTGTAGAGCGTTCCCTCGGCGGTCGGCGCCGAAAGCGCGGCGATGAGGCGTTGCGTGAAGCGGGTATAATATTGCGTGCCGGCGAGGGGCCTCGGCCCGTCGGAGAACTCGGCGCCCTCGTCGAAATCATAAACGATAATCAGATCGAGATCCGAACCGCCGGTCATTTCGCGCCCGCCGAGCTTGCCGAGCGCGATGACGGCGACCGCGCCGCCGGCGATGTGGCCATGGCTTCTCGCCACCTCATTCCGGGCGGCCTTGCTCAGAGCATCGATCAGATGGCCGGCAAGGCGCGCATAGGCGCCGCCCGCCTCATCCGCGCTGATGGTTCCGGAGACGACGCGGACGCCAATCAGGAATGCCTGCTCGTGGCCGACGGCGCGGGCCAAATCCAGGCATTCCTGGTAGTCGGCGTTGGCGGCGAGATGGTCTTCGATAAGGGCCGAAAGCGATTCATCGGTCGGCAGCGGTCCGAAAAATCCGGGATCGAGCACCGCATCGAGCAGCCGGGAACGCTTGCTCAATACACGCGCCAGCCTCGGCGCCGTTCCCATGATGTCGGCCAGGAGGCGCAGGAGCTGGGGGTGGGATCTGAGCAGGGAGAAGAGCTGGACGCCGGCCGGCAGATCGGCGAGGAAGCGGTCGAAGGCGAGCAAGGCGGCGTCCGGGTCGACCGTTTTCGACAGGGCGTCAAGCAATATGGGCTGAACGATCGTCAGCCGTTCCCGCGCCCGCTCGCTGCGCATCGCCGGATAGCGGCCGAAATGCCAGTTGCGGACGGCGGTGATCACCCGTTCGGGGTCGCGAAATCCCATCGCCGAAATCGTTTCCACCGTTTCCGCGTCGAAGGCGTCGCCGGTGAAGACCAAACTTCCGGCTTTGTCGGACAGGGCGGGCGCATCCTCGAACAAGGCGCCATAATGGGCCTGCACGGACTCGAGATGTTTCCTCAGCTCGGCCGCGAATGCCTTGGCGCTCGCAAAGCCCGCGAAACAGGCCAGACGCCCGAGGTCTTCATCATTCGTGGGCAGCGTGTGGATCTGCTCGTCGCCGATCATTTGCAGGCGATGCTCGATATGGCGGAAAAACCGATAGGACCCGCCGAGATCGTCCGCGACTTCGCGTTCGATCCAGCCCTTAGCGGCGAGCAGGTGCAATGCCTCGAGCGTATTGCGTGCGCGCAATTCCGGCTGCCGGCCGCCGGCGATCAATTGCTGGGTCTGCGCGAAAAACTCTATCTCGCGAATGCCGCCGCGGCCGAGCTTGATATTGTGCCCGGCGACGGCGATGGCGCCGTGGCCCTTGAAGGCATGGATCTGCCGTTTCATGGCGTGCACGTCGGCGATTGCGGCGAAGTCGAGATATTTCCGCCAGATGAAGGGCGAGAGCTGGCCGAGAAAAGCTTCGCCGGCGGCGAGGTCGCCGGCCACCGGCCGGGCCTTTATGAGCGCCGCGCGCTCCCAGTTCTGCCCGAAGCTTTCATAATAGATAAGGGCCGCCTCGGTGGACATGGCGATCTGGGTGGCGCCGGGATCGGGACGTAGGCGCAGATCGACCCGGTAGACATAGCCATCGCTCGTCCGCTCCTGGAGAAGGCGCACCAGCTCGCGGGTCAGGCGGACCGGGAACAGCGCCGGGTCGACGCCTTCGCGGAGCTGAAGGCGATCCGGTTCATGGAAAACGATCAGGTCGATATCGCTCGAATAGTTGAGCTCGCGGCCGCCATATTTGCCGAGGGCGAGGACGAAATAACCGCTTTCCGCCTCCGGCCGGGCCGGATCGGCGGGCAGATAGTCTCCCTTCGCGGCGGCCGATTTGAACAGGAACCGCACCGTCTGCCGCAAGGCGTGATCGGCGGTCTCGCTCAAGGCCTCGACGGTCTCCATGACATTCCAGACACCGCCGATATCGGCAAGGGCGGCCAGGAGCGCGACATGTTTCCGGTATCGGCGGAGCGACCTCATCACCTCGTCGGTGCTCGCCGCCGCCGCCATATCGTCCGCGAAGGAGCGAATGAGCCGCGCAAGCGTGTCATCCGGCGGCGCGGTCAGGCAGCGGTGAAGAGTGGCGGGGTCCGCCAATATCAGTCCGGAAAGAAAGGAGGAGGCGCCGAAGATGGCGCCGAGCACCCCCCGCACCTTGGCGTCATGATGCAGCAAGGTGGAGAGCGCCTCCAAGCCGGCGGTCTCCTCCGCGCGCCTTATGAGCTCGCCGAGGCCCGCTTCCGCCTTGTCCCGATGATAGACGGGCGTGGCCGCCTTGAGATTTTCGCAAAGCCTTTGCAAAGGCGCTCCCTCCCGCCGGTTAGCGCCGTCAGGCCGCGTCGGCCCCGCCGGCTGTCCGTTCCGGCGAACCGCCACGCTTCAACGGCAGATCGAGCACCACTTTAAGGCCCGGCCCGCTATCCTCAAGCCGGATTTTGCCGTTGTGCAGGCGGGCGACGGCGGCGGCGAGGCTGAGACCGAGGCCGCTGCCCGGCCTTGAGCGGCTCGCCTCCAGGCGGACGAAGCGCTTCAAGACCCGGTCCCGCTCATGTTCCGGAATGCCGGCCCCATGGTCTTCGACGGCGATCTCGGCCCGGTCGCCGGCGCGGCGCACGTGGACGGCGATATCCGCCGGAGCGCCATTCCCCGCGCCGTCGCCGGCCGCCTCGGGCGCGCCATATTTGATGGCGTTATCGATGAGATTGGCCAGGGCCTGACCAAGCAATTGCCGGTCGCCGACAAGGATCAAGCCGTCCGGCGCTTTACTTGTCAGCCTTAATCCCTGCTCCTCGGCGAGCGGCTCATAGAGTTCGGCGACGTCCCTGACGACAAGGGCGAGATCGATGTCTTCCAGGGTCTCGCCCGCGGCACCCGCTTCGAGCCGGGCAATGCTGAGCAGCGCGTTGAAGGTGCGGATCAGCTCATCGGCCTCCTCGATCGTGCTTTCCAGAGCCTGCCGGTAGCCTTTCTCGCCGCCGGGATCGCGAAGCGCGCCCTCCACCCTGTTGCGCAGGCGGTTGAGGGGCGTCTTCAGATCGTGGGCGATATTGTCCGACACCTCCCTGAGGCCGTTCATGAGCTGCTCGATGCGGTCGAGCATTTCGTTGAGGCTCTCGGACAGGCGGTCGAGCTCATCGCCTGATCCCGACAGCGGAACGCGCCTTGTCAAATCGCCGCTCATGATTGTCCGGCTGGTCGCGGTCACCGCTTCGATGCGGGAGAGAATATAGCGGCTGACGAGGTAGCCGCCGCCGATGCCGAACAGCGCCATGAGGCCCAGCCCCCACAGCACGGCCGAAAGGATAACCCGCCCGAACTGCCGCCGGTCCTCGATATCGCGGCCGACGATCAGCCGGTAGCCGCCCGCAAGGCGAAAGACGGTCGCGAATGCGAGGCGCTCCTCCGGTCCCCCGGCGGCCGGGCGGCGATAGACGAACTCGACGCGACCGACCGCATTCCAGAGTTCCGGCGAGACGGTCTTCAGATTGCCGGCGATGGTGCGGGCGCCGGCATCGGTGACCAGGTAAAGACTATTGCCCGGCGCCTGGCTGCGCTCGGCGACCGTCTCGGCGAGCTGGCTCATGCCGCCCTGACGGTATTGCTCTGCCAGGCCTTGAACCTCCGCCTGGATGGTCTGCTCAAGCCGGCGCGACAACAGAACGGTCGTATTCCAATAGATATAGCCGATTGCCAGGGCCGCGGCCGCGCCGAACAAAGCGAGATAGGTGAGGGAAAGCCGGAACGTCGTTGTCTGCAGGCTCTTAATCAGCGTTATCACTTACCCTGTATCCGGCTCCCCTGACGGTGTGCAGCAGCGGCACCTCGAATCCCTTGTCGATCTTGGCCC
>CAYWBS010000159.1:0-6851 GCA_964456215.1 uncultured Hyphomicrobiaceae bacterium | reverse complement strand
CCCGTATCGCGCGCCAGACGGACCATCGCGATCTGGTCGTTCAGGGCACTGACCATATCCCTGTCGAGATATTGCTGATTGGTGACGAATAAACCGACTTTCATAAAACTGTTCCCTCGGCCATGATGATCATCCAGGCGCCAGATTGCCGGCGTCAGAGAGAAACATGCCGCCAAACATGCGCGCCGGCAACGTTTCTTACGCACCTCGCCGACCGGGCGGCAACCCTGGCTGCCACAAATCCTGCAAAACGGGAAACAAAGGCTTCATTCCGTGGCTGAGTTCGCTATCATCTGCCGGCAAGCCGGGTGAGAATCGACGGGATGTGAGCTATGAGTGAGCCGGTTGTCTTGGACGGTGCTGACGGGGCGAAAGATACGCCCGACAACGGATCTGCGGTCGCTGCGCAGGAGGCGGCCGCATCGGTGTCCGCGCCCCATAGGGAGCGATTCATTCCGGTGACCCGGTTCGCACTCCTGAGCCGATTGTCCGGGGATGGCATTTGGCAGGCGCAGGAACAAGAAGCGGCCGAGCGTTTCCTGACCTATCTCGGCCAATGGCGCCATCATGTCTATAGCGAACGCCTCCTTGAGCTGAAGGAGGCTTACCTGCCTTTCAGTCCGGACCGTGACACTGTCCAAGTCCTGAAATATTCGCCGGAAGAGATGGACGCGCTTCGGGAAAGGCTCACAAAATCCCTTACCGATCTCCTTATTCAAGCCAATTATGAGCGCATCACGGAAGAGACGATCAACGACTATTTCGCCGCCAAGTCGCCATACGGGCTGAACCTCAAGGTTGATTTGACCGATTTCGACGATGTCCTGGTCTTCTTCCGTGGCGCCAAAACTTCCCGTCAGGAATTCCGCACATGGAAGACAGGATTCCTTGGCAAGGAATCTTTCGACGTACCCATTTTCCAAAGATTGTTCCTGTTGATTAAGCTCAAGCCGGAGACCGACCGCATCCGCGAAATCATGAGCGAACGGCAGGTCGATGAGGCGAAGGCAAGGCGAATCTTGGAACGAATTCGCAAAAATATCCCCGACGGCGTCAGCTCGGACCATGTCTATCTCAAGCTCTTCAAGAGCATCAACCAGTCGGACATGGAGATGCTGTTTCCGAATACCAAGGTCGAGTTCAAGCTGTTCGACAAGATCAAATTTGCCGTGACCGCCGGCGGCGGTACCGCGTCCGCCATTGTCGGCTCCGCGACGAAGCTGCTGGCGGCGACAAATCCGATCACCCTGACGATAGCAATCGCAGGCCTTGCCGCGGTTCTCTTTCGCCAAATCATGAGCTTTTTCAACCAGCGCACGAAATATATGATGGTGCTGGCGCAGAACCTCTATTTCCATAATCTCGCCAATAATCGCGGCGTATTGACCCTGCTGGTCGACCGCGCCGAGGAGGAGGACATCAAGGAGGAGATGCTCCTCTATACCTACCTCATACAAAGAGAGATGCATCGGACACATCTTGCCGCGGCGCAAAGAGAGATTGAGGACTTCCTCCAAAACGACTTTGGCGTCGCGGTCGCATTCGATATTGAAGACGCGCTGAGCCGGCTGATCGCGGACGGCATCGTCACCCAAATGGCCGACGGATGGCTGCGACCGATGCGCCCGCACAATGCGTGCCATCATCTGGAAGCTCTATGGCGCGACAGCTTGGGAGGCAGTGCGCATCGTTTGCGCGCCCGAACGCAGGAATTGGCGAGCTGATTTCAGTCAAATCCCGCGTGAAGAGCCGGAGCTTGCCTTGTCATCACTCTTCGTCATGAATATCGCGGTTGGCGGGGAGCGCATCGATCCGCTGGTCGCGGGGCTCGAAGCATCCGAAGATCTGGAAATCTCGGCGCTGAGCTTCGCTGAGGAGAGGTCGGGCAACTGGCGGCTTTCAGCCTATTTTTCCAATCCGCCCGATCCGGGCACGCTCGCCGCCGTCCTCAAAGGTACGCTTGGCCCGGATGCCTTATTACCGGAACCGCTCATCGAAAAGCTTGCCGAGCAGGACAGGGTTGCCAAGGTGCAAAAGGAATTGCCGCCGGTGCGGGCCGGACGGTTTCTGGTTCATGGCAGTCACGACCGCAACCGCCTCACACACTCAATCCACCGCCTGGAAATCGACGCGGGGCAGGCCTTCGGGACGGCGCATCATGGAACGACCGAGGGCTGTCTGCGCGCCCTCGACATGCTTTTGCACCACCGCCGCTTCAAACGCATTGGCGACATTGGCACAGGGTCTGGAATTCTTGCCACAGCAGCCGCAAAGGCGCTTCCCGAAGCAAAGATCATCGCCAGCGATGTTGACCTGGTGGCGCTTCGTGTCGCCCGGCAAAATTTCCGGAAAAACGGGGTGCATTCCCATGTCGAGAGCATCCTCGCCGAGGGATTTCGCCATCCGCGGTTGCGGAAGCAAAGGACTTTCGATTTGGTGTTCGCCAATCTATTGGCCGGACCGCTAAAAACGATAGCTCGCGAAATCGCAAACGCTCTCAGGACGAATGGGTACGCGATCCTCTCCGGCATTCTGGACAATCAGGCGCGCAATCTTGAAGGACATTACCGAAATTTTGGATTTGTCATCGAATGTCGCGCTCGGATCGATGGCTGGACGACCGTCATATTGCGGAAATTTTCCACGAAAAGGAAAAGCCGGAGAACCGGCTTCCAAAAAGCCAAGTTCTCCGGCTCATAATCCATTTCGGTCATTGGGAAAATGACCGCGCGCCTTCCGGACCGGGCAGAGTTAGATAATATATCTGCCAGTCGGTACGGGAACGCGTTTGCGCATCCTGATGTCCCGGATTTCGGCCGGTGAATAGCCAAGATCTCTGAGGCTTTGATCGGTATGCGAAATCAGATCGTCTAAGATACGCCGTTCCGCCTCCCGCATCCGTGCCTCGATCATCCGGTTGAGTAAATTCCGGAAAAACGCTTTCACCCCCGATTCCGGCTTACGCGCCGGACCCGCATGGGTCGGTGTGTAGATTGTAGCCGTCATGATCACTCTCTCTCTTTTGTTGTCTTGAGGCGCATCAAACATATTCAATGCGACTCACATTGCGTTGCTCGGAATCTAGGGATGGATGGCGCCGGCCGGAAGCAAGAATGCTGCAACGCAGCAATGCGCTAAGCGCATGGCGGAATTCAAATTTCTGTCACATTGAAACCGAAATCGCCGTCTTGCCCTACGACTGCATTGATTGGCTACCGCCAAGGGCCTAGAAACATGCCATGTTTCAGACATTTGAGGATTTCCAGGGCGCATCGCAAAGCGCCGGGCGCGTCGCGGCATTGCGCCGCGAGCTCGGTAATCAGAGGCTTGACGGCTTTCTGGTTCCGCGCGCCGACGAATATCAGGGGGAATACGTCGCTCCCTACGCGGAGCGGCTCCTTTGGCTCACCGGGTTTTCGGGTTCGGCAGGCCTTGCCATCGTCCTGAAACGCAAGGCCGCCCTTTTCGTCGACGGGCGCTACGCGCTGCAAGCCCCGGAACAAGTCGATACCGGGCTCTTCGAGGTCGTCCAAATTCCCGATACCCGTCCGCAGCGATGGCTCGCAAAACAGATCAAGCCCGGTCACCGGATCGGCTATGACCCGATGCTGCATGCGGCAGGGACAATTAAGCGATACCGAAAGTCAGTCGAGGCTGCCGGAGGCGCGCTTATTGCCGTCAAGCGCAACCTTGTCGATGCCATCTGGAAGGACCAGCCGGCACGGCCCCTTCAACCGATTTCACCTCACCCCCTGAAATACGCCGGCGAGAGCGCCGCCGACAAAATCAATCGTCTGAAAAAGACGCTTCGCTCCGCAAAACAGGATGCCGCGATCCTGACCCTTCCGGAGTCCATTGCCTGGGCTTTCAATATTCGTGGCGAAGACATCCCGCACACCCCTCTGCCGCTTTGCTTTGCGATCCTCAATGCGAGAAAAAAGCCGCAGCTTTTTATTGATCCCAGGAAGGTCGGCGACAATTTGCGCGGTCGGCTCGGCAAAGCCGTCACGATCTGTAGCGATAATGACTTGCCGGCCGCGCTTAAAGAACTCGGCAAGGCGAAAGGCCGTGTCCGGCTCGATCCGGAAACCTCGCCGGCATGGTTTGCCGATCAGCTTAAGGAGGCTGGCGCTGAAATCGCCTTTGCCAGCGATCCCTGCCTGCTGCCGAAAGCAATCAAGAACCCGGTGGAAATTGCGGGCGCCCGCGCCGCTCACGAGCGGGACGGCATCGCCGTCAGCCGCTTTCTCGCCTGGCTCGACCAGCACGCCCCGGCCGGCGATATTGACGAAATCGGCGCGGCCGTCGCCCTTGAGAGATTCCGGGCCGAAACCGGCAAGCTTAAGGAAATCAGCTTCGATACCATTTCCGGCGCCGGCGCAAACGGCGCCATCGTTCATTATCGCGTCACCCGGTCCACCAACAGGAAACTCAAAGCCGGCACGCTTTACCTTGTCGATTCCGGTGCGCAATATCTGGATGGCACCACGGACGTCACCCGCACGATCGCCATCGGCCAGCCGACGAAAGAAATGCAGGAACGCTTTACGCTTGTCCTCAAGGGTCACATCGCCATTGCCGGCGCCCGGTTTCCGAAAGGCACGCGCGGCCAGGATCTCGACCCCTTTGCGCGTCAAGCTCTTTGGAAAGCGGGTCTCGATTTCGACCATGGAACGGGGCACGGGGTCGGCAGCTATCTCTCGGTTCACGAAGGCCCGCAGCGCATATCGAAATTGGGAAAGGTCGCACTCGAAGCCGGCATGATCCTGTCCAACGAACCGGGCTATTACAAAGAGCGCAAATATGGGGTTCGGATCGAGAACCTTGTCGTGGTAGAGGAGCCCGCCGCCATAAAGGGAGGCGAGCGCGCCATGATGAGCTTCGAAACCTTGACGCTCGTGCCGATCGACCTTCGATTGGTCAACAAGGAACTGCTGACGCCGGCGGAAATCGATTGGCTGAACGACTATCATGCCCGGATACGCAAAATAATCTCGCCCCATCTCACGGGCGCGGATAAGACTTGGCTCAAACAGGCGGTCCAAGCGATCTGACATTTCGCAGGAAAAGGTTGAATATCATGACCGGAGTTATGGTCGTCACCGGCGCGAGCCGCGGTATTGGCGCGGCGACGGCGCGGCTCGCCGGAGAACGGGGCTACGCGGTATGCGTGAACTATGTGCAAAACGAAGACGCCGCGAACAGTGTCGTCGGCGCCATCACCGAAAAAGGCGGCCGCGCCATCGCCGTTCCCGCCGATGTTGCTTCCGAGGCTGAAGTTATGAGGCTCTTTGAAAGCGCCGACAGGGAGCTTGGGCCGCTGACGGCGCTCGTCAATAATGCCGGCATTCTGGAGACCGGCATGCGTCTGGACGAAATGGAGGGCGGCCGTTTCAATCGCGTCTTCGCGACCAATATCACCGGCAGCTTCCTGTGCGCCCGCGAGGCCGTGCGCCGCATGTCGACAAGAAGGGGTGGAAAAGGCGGCGCCATCGTCAATCTCTCTTCGATCGCCGCGTGCCTCGGCGGGCCGAACGAGTATATCGACTATGCCGCCTCGAAGGGCGCGATCGATACTATGACGATCGGTCTCGCCAAAGAGGTGGCGGATGAAGGCATTCGCGTCAATGCCGTGCGCCCCGGTCTCATCTATACCGACATTCATGCGTCTGGCGGCTTTCCCGATCGTGTCGACAAACTCAAGGACACCGGCGTTCCCATGAAGCGCGGCGGCTATCCGGAAGAGGTGGCCCGCGCTATTCTCTGGCTGTTGTCCGACGAGGCCTCCTACACGACGGGGTCATTCATAGATGTCGCCGGCGGGCGCTAAGAGCTGATGATCAACCAATCTGGATTCATGATAATCGGCAGATATTTCGTGAATAGGGACTGGCGGAACGTTATCGTGCTCGCCGCCTGCCAGGCGCTATTCATGTCCGGCATGGCGATGAGCATCGCCACGACCCCACTCGCCGGACACATGCTGCTTGGCGCCGATAAATCTCTGGCGACGCTTCCTTTATTCCTGATGCATGCATCGATCATGAGCGCGACCGTGCCGGCCTCGCTGCTGATGCACCGCTTTGGCAGACGCGCGGGGTTCTCCCTTGGTGCCGGTGTCGGCGTCCTTGCGGGCATCATCATCGCCATTGGACTATTCCGCCGGAGCTTTACGCTGCTTTGCCTGGGCATGATGCTGCAAGGCGCCGCGGCGGGCTTTGCCTGGTATTACCGGTTCGCGGCAACGGACGCCGCCGCCCCCGCGTTCAGGGCCAAGGCGCTTTCTCTGGTCATGGCCGGCGGCATTCTTGCCGGCGTTATCGGAACCGAAACGGCAAAATGGGCGAACGATCTGTTCTCGCCGGTCACTTTTGCCGGAGTTTACGTTATGCTCTCCGTCTTCTGGCTGGCCGTTCTGGCCATGGTGCAGGGAACACGGATTCCCAAACTCACAAAAACAGAACGCACCCAGAAAGGCCGCCCGCTCTCCCTCATCGCCCGCCAGCCGGCTTTCGTGGTGGCCTTGTGCTCATCCATGTTCGGTTATGGAGTAATGACGCTGCTGATGACCGCAACGCCGCTTGCCATGCTCGCCTGCGGCTTCGCCTACAATGACAGCACAACGGTCATACAGGCGCACGTCATCGCCATGTTCCTGCCGGCCTTTTTTACCGGCTCCCTTATCCGCCGCTTCGGCACGCTGCCCATCATCATCACCGGCGCCCTTATTCAGGCAGCCTGCGCGGTCGTGAACATTTCCGGACTCGACTTCGCGAATTTCTACATTGGCCTCGCACTTCTCGGTCTCGGCTGGAATTTCACCTATGTCGGCGGCTCGACGCTTCTCACCT
>CAYWBS010000158.1:0-6859 GCA_964456215.1 uncultured Hyphomicrobiaceae bacterium | reverse complement strand
AAAAATCAAAGGGTTAGAGTGTTTGAGCGATTCAACGAAAAGCGAAAACACTCTAAGGAGGCGTCGGCGGCATGAGAGTGGGAATTTCCGATGCGATCCGGACATAAGAAGCACGAGCCGAGCCAGCGTCAGCTCAAAGCCGGTGAAATGCTCCGCAAGGCGCTGGCGGAGGTCTTTCTGACATCCGATATCCGGGATCCGGACCTCGCTGGTGTGATCTTCACCGTTACGGAAGTCGCTATGAGTCCCGATCTGCGGAGCGCGAAGGCCTATATTTCGCCACTCGATAAGGACGATAGGTCCGGCGCCGTCGAAGCACTTCGACGGCACAGGAAATTTGTTCGCGGCGAGCTGGCGCGCCGTGTGCGGATGAAATATATGCCGGAAATAGATTTTGCGCTCGATCTAGCCTATGAGAAAGCGTCGCATATCGATCAACTGTTGCGTTCGCCGAAAGTCGCTCGGGACTTGGTGGGGGGAAGCGATAGATAAGCGGAAAGGAGCGCTTTTAGGGGTGCGGACTGCGGAAATGGCGCGGCGAAACGGAAATTCCGTCCACGGTTGGATTATTCTCGATAAACCCAAAGGTATGACGTCGGCGCGTGCAGTGGCGGCGGTAAAGCGCCGCCTTGGTGCGCGCAAAGCGGGCCACGCAGGCACGCTCGACCCGCTGGCAACGGGACTTCTTCCGATCGCCTTGGGAGAGGCGACCAAGACGGTGCCTTTCGTTGTGAACGGGCCGAAAAGCTATAACTTTACAGTAAGGTGGGGCATCGAGACCGAGACGGACGATGCCGAAGGGCGGGTGGTTCAGGAAAGCGATATCCTGCCGGCGCGGGAGGAAATCGAAGCCGTCTTGCCCTTGTTCATTGGCGCAATCGAGCAGGTGCCGCCAAAATTCTCGGCCATAAAAGTCTCCGGAGACCGCGCCTATGATCTGGCGCGGGACGGCGAAGAATTCATGTTGAATGCCCGGCCCGTGGTCATCAGTCGGCTGGATATATGTGAAATTCCCGAACCGGGCCTTTGTGTTTTCGAAGCCGAGTGTGGAAAAGGTGCCTATATTCGCGCCTTGGCGCGCGATATTGGCCGCAAGCTCGGTTGTTTTGGTCATGTCGGGGAGTTACGGCGCACCCGGGTTGGCGCATTTGCCGAAAAGGATACTATTTCGCTGGATAAACTCGACGAGTTCGGCCATAGTGCCGACGGTCGCGAGGCCGATTTTGATATTCTTAAACCCGTTGAGACGGCGCTGGACGACATCCCGGCGCTCGCTGTCAGCGGAACAGACGCTCAGCGTCTAAAGCGGGGCCAAGCCGTATTGATTCGCGGTCGGGACGCTCCGATCCTGAAAGGGCCTGTCTATGCCATGTCGCGGGGAATTCTCGTGGCAATTGGCGAGGTCCGCCATGGTGAATTGCGTCCCACGCGCGTCTTCAATCTGCCCGGCTAACTGCTCAGCAATTGGTTGATTGAATGGAGATATCCGATGTCGATCACAGCAGAACGCAAGCGAAAGCTTGTCGGTGAATATGCGACGAAGCCGGGTGATACGAGATCCCCGGAGGTCCAGGTGGCCATATTGACGGAACGGATCGCCAACCTGACCGAGCATTTCAAGAGCCACAAAAAGGATAATCATTCCAGACGCGGCCTGCTCAAAATGGTGAGCCAGCGCCGGCGGCTATTGGACTATGTCAAGAAAAATGATGAAGAACGCTATCAGGCGCTCATCAAGAGGCTCGGCATTCGCCGGTGACGCCGGCAGAACCGGTGCACGGTTACGGCGGCAAAGCCGACTGCCGGGGCTTCGCGGTCCGGGTTCCGTTTCGGACTGCAGTATTGTGGCCTTGGCGTGCTTGCTGCACCGCAAACCGAATGAATAGAGAAGAGATATGTTGGAAATACATCGAGAAGAGATTGAATGGGGCGGCCGCCCGCTCGTTTTTGAAACAGGGCGCATCGCCCGCCAGGCGGATGGCGCCGTGCTCGTGCGTTATGGCGATACCAGCGTCCTTGCGACGGCAGTCGCCGAACGGGAGCCCCGGCCCGGAATCGATTTTTTTCCCCTGACGGTCAATTATCAGGAAAAGGCATATGCCGCCGGAAGAATCCCGGGCGGCTATTTCAAGCGCGAGGGCCGTCCCAGCGAAAAGGAGACGCTGACATCGCGGCTCATTGACCGGCCGGTCCGGCCACTTTTTGCGTCTGGCTTTAACAACGAAACGCAGATTATCGTCACTGTCCTTTCCCATGACATGGAGAACGATCCGGATATCGTCGCCATGATCGGGACATCGGCGGCACTGACTCTCTCGGGCGTTCCATTCCTTGGGCCGATCGGCGGCGCCCGGGTCGGCTATATCGGCGGCGAATATGTCCTTAATCCGATGATCGACGAAATGGGCGAAAGCGCGCTTGATCTGGTCGTCGCCGGGACGGGGGATGCCGTCCTTATGGTGGAATCCGAAGTGTGCGAGCTCTCCGAGGACATCATGCTCGGCGCCGTTATGTTCGGCCATAAAAGTTTCCAGCCAGTGATCGGGGCGATCATTCGACTGGCGGAGAAGGCCGCCAAGGAACCTTGGGACAACAGCGGCGAAAAAGATGACGGATACGGCACCGAAATTCGCCGGATCGCCGAGGATAAACTCCTCGCCGCTTATGAAATTGCAGAAAAGCAGCCGCGTCAAAACGCGGTCGCGGCTGCGAAGGAAGCCGTGATGGAGGCCCTGCTGCCTGACGGTGACGACGGCACCGAGTCGAACGCGATCGGCGGTGCTTTCAAATCCTTGGAGAAGGACATTGTCCGCGGCAATATCTTGAAGACCGGCCATCGGATCGATGGGCGCGACCTAAAAACCGTCCGTCCCATTATCTGCGAAACAGGTGTTATACCGCGCGCCCATGGTTCGGCGCTTTTCACGCGCGGCGAAACCCAGGCCTTGGTCGTCGCAACTCTCGGCACCGGCGAAGACGAACAGTACGTTGATGCTCTCGAGGGCACGTATAAGGAACATTTCTTGCTGCATTATAATTTTCCGCCTTTTTCCGTTGGCGAAACGGGGCGGGTCGGCTTTACCGGCCGCCGCGAGGTCGGTCATGGTAAGCTTGCCTGGCGCGCCATTCGTCCGATGCTGCCGGGTCAGGAGGATTTCCCCTATACGATACGGGTGGTTTCCGAAATCACCGAATCCAATGGTTCATCTTCCATGGCGACGGTCTGCGGGACGTCTCTAGCCATGATGGACGCCGGCATTCCGCTGAAACGGCCCGTTGCCGGTATTGCCATGGGCCTCATCAAGGAAGACAAAGAGTTTGCCGTCCTTTCCGATATTCTCGGCGACGAGGATCATCTGGGCGATATGGATTTCAAGGTGGCGGGAACCGCCGATGGCATCACCTCGTTACAGATGGACATCAAGATCACCGGCATTACCGAAGAGATCATGCAGGTGGCGCTTGCTCAGGCCAGGGAGGGGCGGATTCACATTCTCGGCGAGATGCGCAAGGCCCTGGCCGAAGCGCGGCCCGAACTCGGCGAATTCGCGCCGCGCATCGAGACAATGACCATTCCGGTAGACAAGATCCGCGAGGTCATCGGCACAGGGGGGTCTGTGATCCGCGACATTGTCGAGCAGTCAGGCGCGAAAATCGATATTTCGGATGACGGCACGGTGAAAGTGGCGGCGACCGATGCGAAGTCGATCGAAGCGGCGATCGATCGCATCAAGCAAATCACATCGGAGCCGGAAGTCGGTGCGATCTACAAAGGCAAGGTGGTAAAGGTTGTCGATTTCGGCGCGTTCGTGAATTTCTTCGGTCCCAAAGACGGTCTTGTTCATATTTCGCAGCTGGCCGGTCAGCGCGTCCGACAGGTTTCCGACGTGGTCAATGAAGGTGACGAAGTATATGTCAAGCTACTAGGGATCGATGACCGGGGAAAGGTCCGCCTGTCGATGAAAGTGGTCAATCAGGAGACCGGCGAGGAAATAGAACGCGAGCAGAAACCGGAAAAAGAAGCAAGCTGAGCCGAAGTCGTCCGCGGCCGTTCGCAGGGCCGGGTATAGAGTTGCGTGTTGATGGTAAAGACATGTCCGGGCTTCGCGGCCGCCGACCGAAGATCAGATCAGGCGACTTTCCGGAAAACGAGATGTTGCCGCCATAGTGGCTCAGCGATTTCGGTTGCTTGGAGGGGATCTCCCGTTGTGAGGAGCACGGAGCTTTTGCCGGTCGGGTTCGCCGCAACATAGCGCGGATGCCGGTCCAGATAATCTTCCAGAGCTTCCGCCACCGCTTGGCCTTGCTGGAAAATCCGGGTTTCCGGCGGCAAATAGGCGCGAAATTGCTCTTCCACCAGCGGGAAATGGGTGCAGCCAAGTATGGCACGATCTGGAATGACGCCTTTGGCCTGTTCCAGGAGTTCGCCGACATAGGTTTTGATCATAGCGTCGATCTCGGCCGGCGGCGCGCCCCGCTCGATGGCGCCGGCAAGTTCCGGGCAAGCCTGCTGAACGATCCGCGCTTTCGGGCACCGCTTTCCGATTTCCTCGGGATAGACGTTTGAGTCCACAGTTCGGCCGGTGGCGAAAAGTGCGATCAGATCGGCATTGTTCTTCTGCGGATATTGCGGGCTGGTCTGGGCCCAGGGGGTCTGAGTCGCTGCCTCGACCGTCGGCGCGATGATGCCGAGAACATTGTGGCCGTGCCAACTTGACCTGGGGAGCCAGTCTTGCTGCAGCGTTCGGCAGGCGATCGCCGCCGCTGTATTACACGCCAGGAGTACGAGCCGGCAGCCGCGCTCGAAAAGCATCTCCACGCCTGCCTGTGTCAGGCGGACTATGTCCTCGGACGGCCGGTTGCCATAAGGCGCGTTGGCATGATCACCCAAATAGATAAAGCTGGAACCGGGAAAGCGCTGGCGCAAGGCGCTCAATACGGTCAGTCCGCCGTTCCCGGAATCGAACAAGCCTATCATCGCTCAGACAGCCGGCAAAAGGCGCGGCATCGTCCCATCCATCAATGCAGTGCCCGGCAGATAACGATATTCCTATTCAGCGGCTTCCGGCCTTGATTCGGTCTCGTCGGGCGCTTCGCCGGTCTCCTCGATGTTCTCCGGCTGCGGCATGGAGATAATGTTATAGCCGCAATCGGCGAAATGGATTTCTCCAGTGACCGCGCCTGAAAGGTCCGAGAGAAGGTAAAGGGCCGCGCCGCCCACTTCGTCCAATGTCGGCGTGCGCTGCATCGGGGCATGCGCTTTTTGGAAATTGAACAGCGTTCGGGCATCGGCGATGCCGGCGCCGGCCAGCGTCCTCATCGGACCTGGCGACAATGCATTGACGCGAATTCCGGCCGGACCGAGGTCGGCGGCGAGATAACGTACGCTTGCTTCAAGCGCCGCCTTGGCGACGCCCATGACGTTATAGCGCGGCACAACCCGCGAGGCGCCACCATAGGTCAGCGTCAGCAGGCTGCCGCCATCCGGCATGAGATCGGCCGCCCGCTTGGCGATCTCGGTGAAGGAGAAGCAGGAAATAATCAATGTCTGTATGAAATTTTCCCGGCTCGTATCCGCGTACCGGCCTTTAAGTTCCGTGCGGTCCGAGAAAGCGAGCGCATGAACGACAAAATCCAGATTGCCCCATTTGCTGCGAATCGCATCGAAGACCCTATCGACGCTTTCCAAATCCATCACATCGCAGGATTCAATGATTTCAGAGCCGACGGATTGAGCGAGCGGCACGGCGCGGCATCCGAAGGCGTCGCCCTGATAGGTGAAGGCCAGGTCGGCGCCCTGACCGGCGGCAATACGGGCGATGCCCCAGGCAATCGACCTGTCGTTTGCAACGCCCATAACGAGCCCTTTTTTGCCTGCTAAGAGCGCGCCCGGCTTGGCGATGTCCTTACTCGTCATTTCGATACCCGATTTAGCTCCAACTGAGCGTTCATTGTCGTCCCCGGTTGACCTCAAGCGTCATAGCGCCGCAAAACAAGTGTTGCGTTGGTGCCGCCGAAACCAAAGCTATTGGACATGACGCAGTTAAGTTGCATATTGTCCAGGCGCTTGGTTACGATCGGAACATCCGCCATCTCCGGATCGAGTTCTTCGATATTGGCGGACTCGCAAATAAATCCATTGTTCATCATCAACAGGGAATAAATGCATTCCTGAACGCCGGAAGCGCCGAGCGAATGTCCGGTCAGTGATTTTGTCGCGCTTATCGGAGGAATATCGTCGCCAAAGACTTCTCGGACCGCTTCGATTTCCTTGATATCTCCGATCGGCGTCGAGGTTGCATGGGGATTGATGTAGTCGATCTTGCAATCAATCCCTTTGATCGCCTGGCGCATACATCTGACTGCGCCCTCACCTGACGGTTGTACCATGTCAAAACCGTCCGAAGTCGCTCCATATCCTGCGATTTCGGCATAAATCTTTGCGCCTCGGGCCCTGGCATGTTCCAATTCCTCGACGACGACAACTCCGGCACCGCCGGCGATAACGAATCCATCGCGATTCACGTCATAGGCGCGGCTTGCCGCTTCCGGCCGGTCATTGAATTTCGACGACATGGCGTTCATGCCGTCGAAGAGGACCGAAAGCGTCCAGTCAAGCTCCTCGGAGCCTCCCGCGAACACAATATCTTGCTTGCCGAGCTGAATGAGTTCGCTGGCGTTTCCAACACAGTGGGAGGAAGTCGAGCAGGCCGAAGAAATGGAATAGTTCACACCCTTGATCTTAAAGGGCACCGAGAGCGTCGCCGAAGCGGTGCTGCACATCCCTTTCGGGACCTCAAACGGGCCGACCTTTTTGGGGCCACGTTGGCGGGTCGTATCGGCAGCAGCGACAATCAAA
>CAYWBS010000157.1:0-6887 GCA_964456215.1 uncultured Hyphomicrobiaceae bacterium | reverse complement strand
GTCCGTTTCCGCGTCATAGGCGCCGACCATGTTTCTCGGCTCGATCGGCGCACCCGTCACGCGGTTGTTTACGACCTCCAGTCTGATGACATGGTCTGCGGACGCGAAGGCCGCCTTGACCGCCTCCTCGTCGCCAAGCTCGAAATCGACGCAAAGATTGTTCGGGATATCGTCCCAGATCCGTGGCGCGCCGTCCGCAAGTGCTTTTTTGGGATCGGTGACGGCTTCGAGCTCCTCATAGGTAACGTCGATCAATTCGAGCGCGTCACGCGCAATCTTTTCAGTTTCGGCGACAACAAGCGCCACCGGCTCGCCGACATAGCGCACCCGGTCGATCGCCAGGCAATGGCGCGGCGGTTGGGCGAAAGGCGTGCCGTCCTTGTTCTTATTGACCGCCGAACGGCTGGGGATGGGACCGAAGCCCTCGCTGATCCACTCCTTGCCGGTGACGATCAGATGCACGCCGTCGAGCGCCGCCGCTTCGCTGCTGTCGATCCCGACGATACGGGCGTGGGCGTGGTCGGAGCGCAATATGACGGCGCGAACTTCGCCGGGCAGCGTCATATCATCGACATAGACGCCTTTTCCGGTGAGCAGGCGAAAGTCCTCGGAGCGCGGGAGCGCTTGTCCAATTTCGACTATGGTCATGATCAAGATGCCCTGTTGTGTCGTCTTTTACTGCGTTGCCGCCTGAACGGCGCGTTTGGCCAATACGGTAATCAGGTGAGAACGGTAGGCCGCCGAGGCGTGCAGATCGCTATTGAGATCGTCCTCGGGCACCGAAATGCCGTCGAGCGCGCTCGCGGAGAAATTCGCCGACAGGGCGGATTCCATTTCAGCGACGCGAAAAACGCATGGACCGGCTCCCGTGACCGCCAGCCTGGCGCCGTCCGGATAACTGGCGGCCATGACGCCGGCAATTGCGTAGCGCGACGCCGGATTGGGAAACTTGACGTAGGCCGCATGCTCGGGAACCGGAAATTCGACGGCGATAACCAGTTCGTCCGCTTCAAGCGCCGTTTCGAACAGTTCCGTGAAAAACGCGTCGGCGCCGATTGTGCGCCGGTCGGTTATCACCTTGGCGCCAAGCGCGAGAAGGGCGGCGGGATAGTCGGCTGCCGGATCGTTATTGGCGATCGAGCCGCCGATCGTGCCGCAATTGCGGACATGGGGATCACCGATGTTGGCGGCGAGTGCCGCAAGCGCCGGAATGCGCGCGCGGATTTCGCTCGACGAACCAACTGCCGCGTGTCGGGCCATGCCGCCGATCCTGACGCCCGCTTCAGTCGCCGATATTTCGGACAGACCGTCGATCCGTCCCAGATCGATGAGATCGGACGGCGCGGCCAGGCGCTGCTTCATCACCGGAATCAATGTCTGGCCGCCGGCGAGATATTTCCCGTCCTCCGAATTGCGAAGGAGCTCGACGGCCTCGCCGAGGGTCGCCGGCCGGTGGTAGCGAAAATCATACATCGGTCAGCCTCGCATGCTCTTCGCCCCGGCGATCACGGCCTGGACGATATTCTGATAACCCGTGCACCGGCAGAGATTGCCCTCCAATCCATGCCGCACCTCGTTTTCGCTCGGGTCCGGATTGTCGCGGACGAACGCGACGGCGGCCATGACCATCCCCGGCGTGCAGAAACCGCATTGCAGCGCATGATGTTCATGAAAAGCCGCCTGCATCGGATGCAGCTCCTCGCCATTTGCAAGGCTTTCAATGGTCCGGACGTCCGCGCCATCGGCCTGCAACGCCAGCATCGTGCAGCTTTTGACGGCCTTGCCGTTGACATGAACGACGCAGGCGCCGCACTGGCTGGTGTCGCAGCCGACATGGGTCCCGGTAAGCTTGAGCCGTTCGCGAAGAAATTGGACGAGCAATATCGGAGCATCAACCTCTTCGGTTACCGGCTCGCCATTTACGGTGAGCGATATTGAGGGCATTTGGTGTCAAATCTCCATTCGGATATGGGAGCTTGGCGGGAAGCTCGCCTACTATATTCGGTTATGTCAATAAGGTAAGGCGTAAGCCCGAACAAAATCCTTTCCCGTTCAAGAGAATGACGGTTTCTGACGAGTGCGGCTTGTTGTCTGCCTAAATGCTGAGGGGTGAAAGGTACCCCGAAGGGGACTATAAAGCGATATCGGAAAAGATAAAGCAATTGTGGCAGGTTCAGGTCGCCGGCTGGACCGGCATCCCAATCGAAAGGTTGCAGTGATGAAGCTCACCGATGAGATAAGGATCGAGGCACCGAGGCAAAAGGTCTATGAGGCATTGAATGATCCGGAGATCTTGCGCCAGTCGATTCCGGGGTGTGAGGAGCTCGAACGGCTTTCCGACACGGAATTCGCCGGCACGGTGCGCACCAAGGTCGGCCCGGTGAGCGCCCGCTTCAAGGGAACGGTAACGCTTTCCGACCTCAATCCGCCGGCCAGCTATACGATTAGCGGCGAAGGCAAGGGGGCTGCGAGTTTTACCAGGGGACAGGCGGCGATTCAACTTGAAGAAGATGGCGGCGCCACAAACCTGAAATATGATGTCGACGTCTCCATCGGCGGCAAGCTCGCGCAATTGGGAAGCCGCATCGTCGAAGGAACGGCGAAAAGGCTTGCCGGCGAGTTCTTCGAAAATCTGCAGGGCCTGCTTGGCGCTCCGGCGGCACGGCCGCAGGTGCCGGTAGCGGCGGCAGGTGCCGGTAAAAAAACGGCATGGATCTGGATATTGGCCGGCGCCGTGCTGGTTGCCGCACTTCTGTACGGCATTTTCCTGCGGGGTTGAGGCCGTTTCCGGCGCGGAGAATATGACAGAAATCGAAGTCGTGAGCTGGGACGAAAAAGATATTCCCGAGGATGGAGAAGCGATGTCCTGGTGGGGCGGATTTTTCGCCGCGGGGATGCGCTGGAAGGATTACTTGGCGGCGTTCGAGGAGGAACTACATCCCTACCTTGAAGCGGCTCGCGCCTCGGCCGTAGCGCATGAGATCAAGGTCACCGGGGAACAGCATCAATATGAAGGCATTACGCCGGTTTTCTCGGACGGAAAATATTTCTCACTGACGTTCCGCTCGTGGGGCGACTTCATGGCGGCGGTCTGGAGCGAGGCGGAAGATCGCGACCGGCACTATATGGATTTCTACATGTAGGCCGCTATGGTTGCCTGGCCGAACCGACAGCCGGATCGGCCCCCAATCACCAATGATATTCCTAAGACGTCTTGTCGGTTATCGGCATACACATTTCGTGCTCGTCGGAATAGGCCTCGCCTTCGGGGCAATTCAGTTCGCAGCCACATGCAAAGGCCGGCGTGAGCGTGGCGGCCTGAAGCAGCAGGGCTAGTGTCAGTACGGCGATCTTCATGAGTTGGATCCCCATCGGATGATAGGGTGGAAGTATGTGAGAAAGGCGCACCACGCGCAAGTGGCCAAAAATGCCGCAATCGCCACCAAAAGAACACCGCCGCCGGCTTTGCGGCCGGCGGCGGCATCTCTCGATCCTTAAAGATGAGACAATCGAAGGAGAGCGGCGACAGAAAACCGGGCCGGCCGCCTCAACCGCTCTCAACCGCCTCGAGAAACCATGTGACCCAGGAGCTCGGTCGAAGCGACGCCATCGATTTCAATATCGTTGTCGTCTTGATAGGCGCTGATCGCCTCTGCCGTGCGCTCGCCATAGATGCCGTCCGCCGGTCCCGGATCATAGCCAAGATCAGTCAGCCTTTTCTGGATATCGTAGACCAATTCCGAACGGCCGGTCGACGAGCGGCGGTATGACGGCTCGCGATAGCTCCGCGAGTCCCCACGATAGTCGCGCTCTCTATTGGCTTCCTCCGCCGCGCCACCGATAATACCGATCGCGGCGCCGATGCCGGCCCCGCGGGCCGCGCCCTTGCCACCGTCGATCACGCCGCCGATGATGGCGCCGCCGATGGCACCTTGAATGCCGCGCTCAATTGGATCGGCCAAGCTCTTTGTCGAGCTCGACGCAATTAGTGCAATGGCCATGGAGATCGCGAAGACCGCTGATCCGCCGGCCCTGAGATATGGCTGTGTCATTTGAAACATGCTTGTTGTCCTCGATTGTCGCCATCATCGGTGCTCTTTCCGCCCGAAGTCCGGCGCGCCCCACACTTCAGCACAAAAGACTCTCCTGATAAATATGGGACGTTGACGTAAACATACCACCCTGTCCGCACTTCAAAAAGGTGAATTCCGGCCGAAAAACCGGCTCAAATGGTAAATAATTCCGCAATCCGCCGGAGCACAGAGTCAACCCTTGTCTTGCGCCACCCGTAGCCCCGCGGTCATCGCCCCGGCCCGGTCCGCCTCGCGCGACAAGCCATTGAAATATCGCGCTCATCGGCACAACATGGGAAATCTGGGCCAACCGGAGACATGGCGATGACCGGTGCCTCAACGGCCAACGTTCCAAGCCCTTACGGTCTTGTCATCGCTGCCTGTGAAAATCCTCCGGCCGTCGGGTGAAAACCGCACGGCGCGCACGCGCCGACCATGCCCCTTAAGGGTGGCCAAGAGCTTCCCGGAGCGCAGGTCCCAAAGCCTTACCGAGCCGCTTCCGGAGTCGGCGGAGGCGAGACGAGTTCCGTTCGGCGAAAATGCGATCGACGTGACAGCGCCGGCATGGCCTTCCAATAAGTGCAAGCGCTTTCCCGATCGTGTCGACCAGACCATCACAGTGCGATCTTCGCTTCCGGTGGCCAGCGATTTCCCGTCCCGCGAGACGGCAATGGCCGAAACGCCGCCGCTGTGGCCTCGATAGGTGTGGATCAACCTAAATGTTTTCGCGTGCCACGTTTTTGCCGTCTTGTCGCTGCTGCCGGTCGCCAGAAACGAACCGCTCGGGGAATAAGCGACGGCCTGAACCGCCCCCTCGTGACCGTGGAGGCTATGCTCGGATGGCGTCTTGCTGCCGCGGCGCCAAAGCTTGAAATTGCCGCTCATGCCGAAAATTGCGATATCGTTTTTTCGCCCCATAAACAGCCCTGCCAGAACGGCACCGCCGCCATACTCGAATGTGCGCAGGCGCCGCCCGCTCTTGATATCCCAAAGAGCACTCTCGCCAAACTGATCGGACGAGATAGCCAGATTGCCGGAAACGGTGACATTGACAACGGCTCTGAGATGATGGCGGAGCGTGCGCGCCAATTGGCCATTGCGGCTATCCCAGACTTTCACGGAATGATCAGCGCTTCCCGAAACAATCCAGCGGCCGTCACGGCTAAAGGCCAGGGTTTTGACCGCCCCGCCATGTCCTTTGAGGACCAATCCGGGCGTTGAAACGAATGCGCTTGCGCGTGTTTCGGCGTGCGAGGCCAATTGGGGCGAGGCGCCGTCGTCGCTGAAATAAACGACTCCCGAGGCCATCGCGACCGCCAGGGCGAACTGTATTGAATAGAGCGCGATTTTAAGCTTCTTGCCATGCGACAATCGCGACGGCGCCCCCAAAGAAACAGGCGCCGGGGATTTCGCGATACGCCTCACGGGATTTTTAGCGGTTTCAATAATGCGCCGGGCCGGCGGCTGCGCGGCTGGCGTTTCATCCGCCGCCCGATCCTTTCGCCTGAAAAACGCGGTCTTCTTCTTCGCAGACTTCCGGGGTGGCCGCGACAGCTTGCGGGCCGATAGAGTTCGTTTGAACCATCTGCTGAGCGCCTTGCAGCGCTCGGCTGCCTTCTTCCAAATCCGTGTCTGCCGGTTTTCCTCCGTCTGGTTTTCAGAATCCAATACCGCGTTTAGCCGCTCCATCAGGCGTTTGGGACGGTCGGGCGCGTCATCGACGATCGCAGGGACTTGCGGATGGCGGTCCGGAGCCGGCCTTGAGAAACTTACGCTCTGCAAAGCTTCTTCGATTGCATCAACGCGATTGATCGCCGCCGGCGGCGGTCCCTGACGGCTCGGAGGTGCAACGTTGAATCTCTGTTCTTCGACGGGCCTTGGCGGAGGCGCGGCCAATAAAGGCGGACCGGCTATCCCGTTGCCCTCGCCGCCCGGACGGCGCCTTGGCGCAGACGGCTTGGAGGAAGGGTCCTGCTCACTGGCGGATGGTTTGCTGAGAAACACCGGCATCTCTAGATCGACGTTCGCTTCGGAACGGGGCCCTGGCGCCAGGGCGCGGCCGGCCGCGACGACGGCGTACCCGGAAGATTGTTCCTCGGTCTCCCGGCATGCATTTGCAAAGTAACCGCGCCATTCGGCGATGCTGGCCGGCCGCGCGGCGATCGGGAGCCGCATGGCATGGTCGATCGCCTGCAGCAGGCACGGGGAATAGACGCGGGCGGCTGCCTGCTCGGCGGGGATCAAATTGTCCTCCACGACCCTGCTCGCCGCGTCGGCGGGCCGTTTTCCCGTTACCGCCATATAGAGGGTCGCTCCGAGAGCATAAATATCCGTCCACGGGCCCTGCGCACCGGGTTCCAGCCCATACTGCTCAAGAGGAGAAAATCCAGGCCTCACCACGGCGTTCCTGGCCGCCGAACAATGTCCCGCGACGCTCCCTGCGGAGCAGAAATCGGTGAGAACCGGACTCCCGTTTCGCCGGATGATGATGTTATCCGGCGCGATGAAGCGATGCAGTACATGATGGCGGTGGACGAGCTCCAAAGCGTCGAGCAGGGGCATGATGAATGCCAACAGTTCCCCTTGCGACGGCGGACGGCAGAGCCGCGCCAGCCATTCGCTATAGTTCAGCCCTTGCTCGAACTGCTGCACGATATAGCCGGTGTCGTTGGCGCGAAACGTCCGGTGCACGCGGATAACCGTATCGTGATTGACACGTGCGAGCGTTTCAGCGTCGCGGACGAACTGACCAAGCGCCTGGTCAAAGTCGCCGGAAAAGGCTGGCGACTTAGGCCGCACCTGATTGGATGGATA